>JBFLXJ010000003.1 GCA_040757085.1 Bacillota bacterium
GCTTACCGCGTGTAACTACGCACTTCGCCGTTCCCACCCGGGGTCTACACCCTGAAACCCGCACCGCTACTGCGTATCACCGTCGGCCGCGTGCCCACATGTGCCTCCAAACTGTCGAACTCCGGTCGTACCAGCCCTGAAGAAACTGCAGGTAGCCCGGGTCGCAGCGGGAGAACTTGCGTACCACGTACCTGAGCTGCACCTTCCGGCCATCCCGGAGCTCGAAGGACAGCCTGTACTCCGACCAGCTTTCGTTTCCGGGCGACCCCACCTCCCTGGCTTCCTTCAGATACCCGAGTAGACAGGCGAGGATCCGGGGGTCGGCCACCCTCCTCGGGGAAGCTGACTCACCAGAGCGCGTCACCGGCTCCCACTCCACCGCCTTCGCCCGGCCCGCCAGTTCCCGCGGGGTCAGCGGTGCCTCGGATCGCAGGGCACAGCCCCCCGCCAGCAGGAGCACCACCACGCTGAGCCATACCAGCGACTTCTTCACGGCATGAGCGACAAACCCTCTCATCAGACAGCCCCCCGCTCAATGCGCACCGGCTCCTCACCGGCCGCACGAGAACACATCCGCAACGACCCGGCAGGGGCCGGTCCTCGCTCAGCGTCCGCCTGTTGACGATTCGACGCCAGGGGCAGGGTTACCGCAACCCGTAGACCACCAGGCGGTCGTCATTGACCCGCAGAACCCGCCTGCCATCGCCGCTCACGTACCACCCTCGGCACCAGTACCCCACCTCGGCACTGCAATTGAACGGGCTCGTCGTCGACCCGGCTACCAGCTCGGCACTGTCTCCCCTTACGTACACAAGGTCCTCCTCGCCATCCCGTATCCGCAACGCAAAATACCCGCTCCCCTGCCCGGGCACGGCGAGAGGCCAAATCCCGGCGGGCACAGAGATTACCTCACGCCTCTCGGCGAGGTTGAAGATCGCCGGTCCCGGCTCCACCAGCGAACCGGTGGGGTAATGGACTGTCGCCACGACACCCTTCTGCCCGACCGCGCTTATTCTCACGTACCACGGCCACCGCGCAAGGACTTCTCCCTCCCCCCCGCCGGATACTCTGACTGCCAGCACAGAAGCCGTGGGAAACGGCTTCGGCGGATTTGCGACCCAGGCTTCGTTACTTTCGGGCTCCAGGTAATCGTTGTGATACACCCACAACCTGTCGGGGTCCAGCCAGCCGACGCAGCGTACCATTCCGTCCAGCCCGTCCCGCGTGAACACCACCCGGCCAGATCCAGACCGCGAAGGGTCGACCACCATCACTATGGACTGGTCCACCGCAAGACTCACCGATGACCGGGCCTGCACGAGTACCGCCAGCCTGTCCCCTTCGGGGGACCATGCCAGACCTTCCACCCGAGGCAGCGTACTTTCTTCGGGCGCTTCCCCGGCGGCACCGCCTAGTTCCGCCCTCGGTAGAATCAGGCGATGGCTTCCGTCCGGTTCCACCACGCCGAGCCCCTCAGGAGACGCGAACGCCAGGCGTCCCTTCCCGTCGCCGTAAACCAGGTATGCCTTCTGGTCAACGGTCCGGGTGGCCCCCGTCCTCAGGTTTGCTATCGTAATCCCCGCAGCGCTGCTGAAAGCTACGTCCTCGCCCGACACCCACGTGGCAGAACCCTCCGAGTCGGGATAAGGGGGGTTCGCAGGGTGCTTCGCCGGCCGGTTGTCCTCCGCAACGGCCTGCGTCACCACGTGGAACCGCACCGGATGAGTGCATGCGCTCAGTACAACCGCGGCCAGAAGCACCAGCAAGCCGACCGTTGCGCTGCGCCGCACCGAAGGGAGCCCCGCTTCTCTCACCGCGCACCACTCCTTCTCGTCCGAGGCCACCCCAGCCGAGTCCCGCGCTTCTCTTGTTCCTCCCGGCTAGCAGCGTCTCACCGTGCGCTACTCCGGCACAGGCCACCGCCAGCAGGTTATGACCAGTCCGTCTTCGCACACTCTCATCGTGTAGATGTGGCTCTCTGCGTCCGCGCCCGTCGGAAACTCGCCCTGCGGCAGAACAAACCCGACGGCCCTCGGCTTCCCTCCCTGTAAACCGTAAAGCGCAGCGGAGCATCACCAGGACCCGGGACATCAAGACCCACCACCGAGCCATCTTTCCCAACGGCGTATATGGCGCAGCACGGCAGTTCCACCGTTCGCCTCAGCGTGAACCGTCCCTTTTCGACCCAGAACTCGCGGTGGCTGTACACCCCATCCCGGGACACACCAGCTCCGAATGCGGTCCCCCTCGTGGTAAAGACAAGCTTTCCCGGGATGCCCTCCCGGTCGCACCGCACGAGCTCCCCGGCAGCATCGTAAACCACGCACGCGTCGAATGCCTCGACCGGGGCCCACTGCTCCATCGTAATTCCCGGCGCGTCTGGTGACACGACCGTCTGTTTTCTCAACCGCTCTATCCGGATGGAGCAGTAAACGTCGCCCGAGGGGGATACGAACGCGGACTCAAATCCTTGAACCAACTCCGATGCAGTCTCTGCCGCTACCCCCAGAATCGTCTTCGCCTCGCGGTAGGGTTCACGTTCCCAGAGTACCTCCCCGGACACGCTGTACATCCTGAGCGGCCCACCCAACGTGACCAACGCCCCATTTGGGGCAAATCCCACAGGACGCCCCTGACGCAAACCGATGAACCGGCCCTGAATGTCATACAAACGTGTATCACCGCGATCCTCCACAGCTACCGTCGGTCCCGGTCCGACGACGACGAGATTGGGAGGCGCTGCCCCGCCCGGCACGGGCATGTCGACCTCCATCATGCCCAGATACTTGTCCCCACCCCCGAGGCCGTCTTTGGACCAGGGCAGGAAGAGTTGCCATACCTGGTTCAATGGCGCCTCCTCAACCGGCAGCCCGACGAAGCTGACGTCCTCAGCCCGCGGTTCGAGGGCCTCGTTGAGCAAACCCGGAATCACGCGGGCTGCCCGGACTGCACCGGTGAGCACGACCAAACACAGCACGACAATCCATGCCCGCTTCTTCACAGGTCACCCCCTCCGCCCGGTGGTCCTCAGCCGCCGAACCTTGGATTAACCGCTGCTCAACACATCTTGTCTGAGCCGCGCTACGCCAGTACTCAAGGCCGCACAGTACTGCACAGCGGCGGTCAGCGCGAGTCGAACCAAGCACGGGCCGCCATCGCTCCCGCAGTAACACAGGCAGCTGCGTAGACGACCGGGCTGGTCAACACCGCCAGCACGGACCGGAGCGGGATGAGGCCATAGACAGCAGGTAGATAGTGCCGCAGGGGTACCGCCAGTAAGAACGTAGCTAAAGCGATCAGCCAGGTCACCGTCCAATCAGTGCGGCCTGTAGCGGGGCTGCGGCATGCCGAAGCAAGAGCGATTCCTGTGAGGACGAGCAGCAGTACACGAACGTATCCCAGGACCGTGACCAGTCCGGTAACGGTGAAGGTCCTGCTGGTCACCTGAGCCATGACAGGTGCCCCGGTTGCCTCGAATACGCAGACAGCAAGGAACATCGCGGCCAAGATCACACAGCTACGCACCCGTGAACTCACGGTTGCACCCCTCAGCACCCCAACTGCGCCATTTCGGCACCACAGCCCTCACCTAACCTCATCGCAGGCGCAGCAGCAAGACTTGCCCAATCTCCATTGTCCTTATTGCGGCATACGCGCCGCCAGGGCTTACATAAACATCACTGTAAGCGTCTGCCGTGTAAGCATACCTGCGAATGCGACCAGCACCGGCACTGCCTGGTGAAAGATCCACCACGCATATCTCCCCTTTGTTGCTCCCGCGCCTGAAGGAGTGCCACCAAATGCCCCCGGTCGCGACACCCCAGTAAGCAAGGTGAGGTAATCCAGGTGACTCCCACATGCGCTCACCCGCGAGCGTAAAGACGCTCAGTCTGTTAGCCCCGCTTCTCTCCATCGATACCGCTACCAGGTCCGTTCCGGGAACTGCTCTGCCTTCGTACCGCTCGAAGCCTCGGGGCAGCACATGGCTCCAGAGCACCTGCCCGCCGTCGCACACTCGCTCAAGGGCCCTGCCTCTCAGCCGGATGTGGCCGCCTCCTTCGTCCAGAACCGCCACCAGCTGCACCCTCTCGGACAGAGATTCGCTTGCCGGCGGGGGCAACGTGAACCGCACTAACTCGCGGCCCTGGAGGTCGAGCAGCACCGCTGCTTCCCCGCCACTGCTTTCGCGAGAGGTGATTAGTACGCGTTCCTCGCCCGACACTTCGTGGGGCTGGGCCCGCGCAGCACCCGCGAGATCCCGATGCCAGACCACCTGCCCGCTCTCCGCATCGATCAAGAACACCAAAGTCTTCTCATCGAACGGGTCGACCAGCGCGTTGATCAGCACCCACCGGCCGTCTTCGCTCATGTACGGGTACGGGTCGTAGAGCAGGCCAAACTTCTACCGAATCTGGCCACCACTAACGTAAACCACAACTCCCTCGGATCTCGCACGCACGTCCCCGCCGCGGGCCACCCACTTGGTCCTCGCGACAACCAGCGGGATGGCGTCCGTGGCCACCCTGGCCGCGTAGATGCCACGCAAGAAGCCGGTAGACCAAACTCGCTCCTCGCCCTCCGAAGGAACCGCAACCTCCCAAAGCGCGGAGCCGTCTGCTGTGCGGTAACAGCGGAGATGTCGGTTGCCCGCAAGCACCAGCAGGTACCCATCCCGCAGAGCTTCGTATCCACCCCCGGGCGCAGGAATGCGGGCAATTTCATGCAGCGGCTGGTCCAGAAATTGGTGGCCCGAACAGGCCAGCAGTGACACGAGCAGGATCACCGCTAGAGCGCAAGCTCGTCTCTGCGTCATACGCACGTGTGCCCCCAGTCACTCAGCGTCCACCGACAGTCGACAAATTCGAGGCCACAGGCAGGGTTACGTATAACGGATGTAGTCGTCGAACCGGAGCCTGTCGTGCAAACGCGAGGATAACCGTGTGAAGGGGGAACAGGTGAAGGTCGGTGGCTCGGGTCGTTCCCCGTTGGCCCTCGCACGAGGCATTTTCCTGCTCCCTTCACCCCTTCGTCAGGCCGCCAGGGCCGGTCTCGTCCTGTGAGGGCAGAATAAGCCCAGGTGCTGGTTGCTTGTTGCTGAGGTCTTGAAGGTGGTCAAGCGTTAGCCTACCCGAGGGGCTGGTGCTGCTGCTTTGTTCTGCATACCCAAATGCTTTCCTGTTTGTCCGGGTACTCTCGCAAAACGCACTGATGGGTCTGCGCGCCGTGTTTCCCGGTCCTGACCGGTGCCCGGTGCAGTTTCGGGAGAATCTCGTGTCGGCTTGGCGGTCGTTGGTGCGGCAAGTGGTTGCGTGCCTGATGGGCTGGATCTGCTGGCAGATGATTGCAGTCCTCTTCACGGGCGACACCCGCGTTGTGGATCACCATGAGGAGCCTCGAAGCACCCAGCCTGTCTGACACAATCCCGCAGTGGACCCGGTCGCCCGGCAGCCGCCCGCCAGTACACCACATCTCCCCACCACCATTCACCCCGGTCCCGGGGCGCCAGGGAAAGCGTCAGGCTGCGGCCGTGGCGCTCGAAGAACCGCATCTGGTTCTGCACACGCCGGTGGTCGATGTTGGGATGCGGGCCCTTCAGCCCCCACAGCTGCGGGTAAAGCACGCCTCCAGCTCAGCCACCCTGGACCGCAGCTCGCCTGCCTCCCTCACTGCTTCCGCTGCTTGTTTTCCCCACCCCAGGCAGCTGGCAAGCGGAAGTGCGACGAGTACAAGGCCCACAGAAGCCCGGGTTTTCTCCGCCCTGTCCCTGAAGCGACGTCACCTCACCCCACCACCCTGGCCCGTGACCTCCATATCGGCCGTCCTGCAGTACCTGCCGGCTCCCCCTCCTGTGCTACCTGGCCGGCCGTATCCTGAGCAGTGCCGTGCTCGCCGACCCATCCGGGGCAAGAGTCTCTACAATAAAGGCCAGGTAGCGGCCATCCGGGGACGGGGCCAGCTCGGCACGCAAGACACCCGCGCCCTCGAGGACCGAGACCACCCCACCATCGAGGGAAAACACCCGCAGTTCACCCGCACGGTACTCCCTACCGGGAAGTACGACGCGCCCCGCGAGGGCATCATTGCCAAGCCAGACTACCGGCGCGTCGACCTCGCCGAGCATCACCGGAGCACCCCAGGAACCGGCCAGCTTCCGGACCACGCCCACCCGGAGCGAACCCTCACCACCGGGAGAAGGAACAGAAAACGCCAGGGCCCCACCGCGGGGAGCCCACGACAGGGGGATCTTGTCTCCCCCGCCCTCGGTGCGTCCGGTAACCTGCGCGACCGTCCATTTCCCGTTCCGCTCCTCAGCCACATGGACGTCGCAGGACACGCGGAAACCGCCCGTCCTGTTGCCCTCCACGGTACCCGCCCCGAAGGCCAACGCATCGCCCGCGGGCGACCAGACCGGAAGGCCGTAAACCAGCTTCCCCGGTAGACTGACGTATTCCACCCGGCCGGACTTCACTTCCAGGATCCCCACCCTGTACGCGATGGGCGGAATCAACTCCTCCTCCGGGCCGAGAAAGGCATCAGCCTTGCCGTCCAGGGCCAGGAAGGCCACCCGCGACCCGGCCGGCGACCAGACAGCCCCGAACGCGCATCCCTTCTCAGGGGCCACCTTGCGCACCACTTCAGCCGTATCCGTCCGCACGATCCCGAACCACCGCGTCACCTGGCCCTCGACCACCTGGTAGAGGTAGTGAATACTGTCAGGGGACCAGCTCGACCCGATCCCCACGAAGGGGAACTCGTAGGCGGGAACTCCGGGCAACCTGAGCCTCTGCCCGGTGCGGAAGTCCATCACGCTGGCGCCATCATTGTCGTAAAGGACAGCCCTCGTGCCGTCAGGAGACATCCTGAACACCGCATTTACCCGCTCGGCCACCTTGTACACCCCGCGCTCATCCGCACCGGAGGGTTCCGCGTCGTACCGCCAAAGAGGCCCCATCACGCTGTCCTGCAGCGAAGTAAACACAATCGACTTGCCCCCCGCCAGGGGCGCCCACATGTAAAAATGCTCCGGTGTAACACCCTCCTTGAGGGTCAGGACTGCGCGGCCCTCCCAGGCACCCCCGGCCTGGCACGAAAACCGCAGGATGGACTCGCCTCCCTCGTGTCTCGCCAGCGCCAGTAACTCGCCCTCGCCCACCCACATCAGACCATACAGTTGCCGGAACGGTCCGGCTGCGGCCACGTTCGCCTCCGCGCGCACCTCTACGACGCCTGCCTCCCCGGGCGTCCACTCACGCGCGGGAACTCCGCCTCCCCCTCCCGCTCCCGGCGCCCGCCCGCCGCCAGGCACCCCGCCCCCGCCCGGCTCGCTGCCTCCTGGCGGCTCCCCGCCGACCGCCGGACCCGGCCCGCACCCCGTCAGGCACGGCGAGCAGACCACCGCGAGGCAGGCAACCATCATCACCACCAGCGCAACCCGAGCCACAAAGCACTCCTCCTCGTACGACCCTCACCCAGCAAGACGTCCCGGAACACGACCACGTTTCAGCACAGCAGCCCGCCGAGCGCTCAAACCGGGCCGGCAAGACCGGCACCTCCACGGCACAGCCACAGGGCACCACACAGCCACGCCAGGACTTCCAGAAGCACACCGGCCAGCTCCGGCGTCGCTGCGGCGCGACCACGGGAAGCACCAGCGATTCCGATTCCTCGGCCGGGCGCGTCGGCACGTCCACGCCCAGGTGACCCACCCCCAGCGTCCGCCGCCCTCCCGCCTTGTACCTACCCGGGTACGCGGCTGGCAGGCGATGCCACCACCTACCTATAGAGAAGACGTCCCGGCGAAGGCCTCCGTTGCATGCCCCCCGGGACCACCTGCCACGCCGCCGGGGTGGGTATCGGGAACGGGACGGTCGGGCGGCGTGTTGAGGTACGAGATAACACGATAGGGAACCAACGCGTTAAGTTTCCGGGAGTGGCCCGGTGGGCCGTGCTCATTCCCCGCCAAGGGCGACTCGCAGACATTCCCGCAGCGCTGCATCGTACTCCAGGTTGGGCCCATCGCCCAAAGGCACTCCTTTGGCCAGGGCCTCGGCATATCGCACCAGATCTTGCGGGTCAGGCTCGGCCAGAACATCCGGAGTCGTATGGGTTTCCTCGTTTGCCGTAAAGTCCGCGTTGAGGCCCATCCTGCTGGGGAACAAGATGGCCATCCTGCTGTTGGGCAGTACCATGATCACGGGAGTGGATCCTCCACCGTCTCCCCCTGAGCGTTCACCGACCACGGTCGCCCAACCCGAACCTTTGCAGAACGACGCAAACCCTTCTGCAGCTGAGAACACTTTTCTGTCGACCAGCAAGAAGATTCGTCCCTCGTACGGGAACTCGCGGGACGGTTCTATGACCATGGTGTATTTGCCGATATTTCCAAACGAATCGGTGAGGGTCTCAGGAGGCAGGTTTGCGATCTGGGCGGGGGTAAGGTACCGTGATAGGTCAGACTTGTCTACGACGACCCCTTCTCCGCGGAAGCCTTCGATGGTCTGGCCGAATTCCTTGTTAGCTCTAAGGAACCGAGCTATGTAGTCACCCGATCTGGCCACGCTTCCACCGGAGCAACGAACGGGCCCGGTCGCCAGCGGTCTGACTATATTCAGCATCCAGAAGCGGTCGTCTCCGCCGCGGTTTCCACGGATATCTATGATAAGCGAAGGTACGTCCTTGATCTCGGCGAAGAACCTGTTCAGAACCGCCTTATCGCCTTGGGAGACCTCGTACTGAGTCATCCGGCTTACGTGCATGTATGCCACTCTGCCGTCAGCCAGGTATCCGGTATAGACGTTGGACCCTTTCTGAAGGAGGTTTGTCGGAAAGACCGGGTCCACAAGGTTCTTCCGCCGGACCAGGTCGACTCTCGCCTGAACATAAGTCTTATCTGGATTCTCGAGCACAACATCGTACATCTTAGACATATCGGTGACCAGCAGTTGATGCATGTAGACTCGCCGGTGACCCGGATCGTAGGACAGAGGGGTAGTTCCCCTGAGGGCCGCAACGAACTCGTGCACGGGCGTGCCATTGATCCTCACGACTTTCTGGCCCGGAGATATCCCCTTGGCCTTTCCCTCTTCGAAAACGTTCACCACGTAGTACTCGCCTCGAACGTAGAAAGCCTGGAAGGGTAGCACCTTTTTCGGCCGCAATCCGCTTACGAAAAGGTCGAACCATTTCTTTACGGTTTGAGCGTCCGTCTTGGCAGCCTCGTCCAGCCACGGCTCCATGTGTGCGGGCATGGAGACTATCTGGTCGTACACCTGGGGATTGAGAATAGTTGTGTGTCCGTTGTTTATTAGGAGCAGGATTCTCCCGATTTCCTTAGCGAACTCTCCATCCGTCTTGGTCCGACGGACCGCATCCTCGAACTCCTGCTCGTGGGCAAGCCAGTCATAACCCTCGACCCTGGCTTTCAGGGCGAGATACGGATGATTCTCCCGCAGGATGTGGAACATGTACCGGAAATCCTCGAGTTTCTGGTCGGTGGTGAGCTGGTTGCCCGAGCATCCGGGGAGCAAAACGCTCAACGCGCATGCAACAGCCAGTACCGTGGCCAAAGCCGCTACGGACAGGGGCATACGGTGCCGGAGAGTTCTGCGACTCAGTTGTGTTTCACTCCCAAGTGGCAAACCCGGCGAACGTCGCAGTGACTCACCTACCCGCCGCATCTTGTCTCGCCCCCGCAATGAGACACAATTCGGTGGAAAGCTGGTGCTTCCCTCCGCCCAGGTGCTCATACCTCGTGCGGATCCGCTACCAGGTCCCCAACTTTCAGAGCGGAGGGTACAGCACCCTTGGCCGGCTCACCGCGCCCTGGCTCTCGCCATCATGGCTGCACTGGCACCCACCAAACTACCCACCACAGGAAGGACTAAGCAGGCACCCGCCCAATACCTCCGAACCAAGGCACTTTCCAACACCAGGTTACGGAACAACAGGAGGACGTCGCTTAACGCCGGCCCACCCCCACGGGGGTAGCTGACGTGCACAAGTACTGCCCAACCCGCAATCAGCAACCCTGCTGTGGCAAGGCCCGGGAACCACCACAGGTAACGTGGTAGCACTCGGGACGCCATGGCCCCGCTCATGAAACCGAGAGCGACCTGGATGAGCCCAGAAGCCAGCATGTGATGGGCTGCCGTCCAACGGTTGGGACCCGTGTTCGCAAGGATCAAAAGGTAGATCAGGAACAGGACCGGCCCAACAACGATCACGGCCAGCAACACTTTCAGAAGCCGCCAGGCGGTCATCGGCAAGCGGCCTCCGACAAGCAACTTGGATCACAGGTGGACGCCTCGGCCCCACTCATGCCCGTACCGGCCATCGCACGCAAAAGGCGCTGAGGTCTCGGATCACCTTCAAAGTCGCCCCCATCACCAGCGGCCCGGGGAAGTGCCATGTGGTAGATGAGACTGAAAAGCCGGAAACCCTGGGTATGGTAGTAATGCCCACCGAAGACGCGCTCGGGCCCGGGCCCCAGGGCAGGGGACGAAAAGCGCCGGCCCATCACCACACGCCCGGACGGATCTGCGTAAGCCAGGCTGTAGCAGCCCGCCGTTATCGTGTGCACGTGCAGGACGAGTACCTCCCACCCGGGATACCCGTCCGGCGCGGAGGTTATGCGGGAGTAGCTCCGAACCGCCCACACGAAGGACGTCAGCCACCCCAGGGGAGGCGGAATCTGCCACCTGTACAACCGGTCCAGGCCCCGGGCCTCATCATAAGACAACAGTTCGCCCTTCTCGCTCAGCCTGAACCACACAAAGGCGGGGATGGGAATTTCGCGCCACTCCCCCGTTTCACGGTCCTTTTCGCTGATCACGCCCGCCAGCTTCCCACTGTCATGAAGCTCACCCCGATTGGCTGTCTTGAGACGGGCAGTTGGTCCGAGCACAGCGCCCCCACCCAAATATCTACCTTTTCCACCACGAGCCCCGCGGGGGTGGCAAAGCGATACGGATAGGCCACGCGCAGCTCCCGCCGTACCTCAAGCTCCGGGCCCAGCCACGCCAGCAAGATTTGCCCCCCGGCCCGGCCGCAGGCACTCGCCACCAGCACCCCATCACCGCACCGGGCGATGCCGACCACCTGCCCGGGGAACGCCCGCCAGCACTCGCCCTGCAATAATCGGACCGGCATGAGCCAGATGCTCTGGCTCAGGTAAGCGATCAGCAGCCACGTCAGCACCTTCCGTCGGGGAAAGGGGCGGGGGATCCTCCGAGCGGCCAGACCCACATCCTTCCAAAGGCACTCGACGATACGCGTCGGACGCAAAGCCACGGGCGTCGCCCCCCAACCGATTCCCTCAAAGCCAAACCCACCACCCTGAGCCGCCCACCTTATCAGAGCCTGCCGGCAGGGCGAAGTGTTTGGTGCGTCGCCGACGCGAACCTGCGAACCGGGACACTAGTCCCGCCCACCATGAGATCGGGCAGCCTCGCCCCTGGGCGCTCATTTCGGCGTCAGGCGGAAGAGCATCAGATCGTGGGCCAGTCTTACAGCGGCATAACGCCCGTCGGGGCTCACCTTCACGCCACCACCTTCCACTCCCAGATCGAACACCCTGGCGGGTTGGGCCAACTCGCCCGCGCTCAGGCCCTTCATCGAGAGAGTCAGCTTGCGGTTCTTGGGGTCAGACGCCGCCCACCACAGACAGCCTCCCGGAAGAACACCCCACTGCCAGCGCCTCCCTACCAGGTTCCCGGACGACCAGATCCGGTTTCCCTGGAAGTCATAAGCGAGGAACATGGCTCCAGCCGCCCCCGTGAACGCAACCACGACGGGCCCGCCAGCGGGGGCCACCTGCTCCTCGCAGCTGTCATATCCTGGCGGCAGGTCGCGCCGCCACAGGATCTTTCCTCGGGCAGAGCAACACTCCAGCTGCCGACCCCTCAGCCGCACGTGCGTCCCGTCGCTGCCTATCACGGTCACGCGCATGAATACGGGCTGAGGACCGGCGACATGTAGCTGGACGCCCCGGTGCCACGATATCGAGGTCAGTTCCCGCCCCTCCAGGTCAAGCACCGTCACGCACATGTCCGCCTCGTCACCCTTGCGGGCGGTGATGGTGGTAACGTATACGCAGTCTCGGCCCGCCAGGTCCGTGATCTCGGCCCACGACTCTGCGGGAAAATCGCGCTGCCAGAGTTCGCGGCCGGTTTCGGCGTCAACGACTGCCACCCGGTAGTCCGCGAAGGGCTCCGGGCGCCCCGCTGCCAGGACAAAGCGACCACTGCTGCTCAGCGCGGCCGCACCGTAGTAAACGGGTCCCTTCTCCCACAGCACGTCCCCGGATCTTATCAGAAGCAGGCGAGCCCTCGAGACCGCTTCTGTCTTGCCCTGACGCCAGTGCCACTCGTCACGACACGCCAGCACCGGCAGGACGTCCCACCCTGCGTCTGCCTCTGCCCGGGGACCCAGGCTCCCCAGGCGAAGGCGTTCTCGGTCACCGAGCATGAGTGTCTTTTCCCACTTCAAGTCACCGCTGTTTACATCGAAGCAGCGCACGCGATCCCCCGACAGGGCAAAAAGGTAATGATCACTCAGGACCTCTTGGTCACTCTCCCCGCAACGCGCAACCATACTCGCCGTGCCCGCCACCTGCTCAAGTGTCGGTCCGCGGCAACTGCAGGCCATGGAAGCAAGCACCAGGGAGACCACAAGCGCCAGCCAGTCGCCCCGCCCGAACTTCAACCGCATATGACAGGGCTCTCCCCCAGCCGCCAGCGGCAGTCGAGGAATTGGAGGCCACACTCAGGGTTGTTAAGGTAGCGCAGGTAGTCGGTAAACCTGAAGGACCAACCATCCGAAGCGGCAGCCAAGAGCTCTTGCCACCTGGCGCTCTGAAAATAGGTGATGTCCACAGCGATGTTATCGCCTTCCTGGAGAGGTAGCGTCTTTGTCAGCTCTTCTCCCCATCGCAGTACCCCATCGGCATCATAGATCTCAGCGTACTGATGGTACTCGTAAAAGCCGGCCGCACCCACACCAAACACAGTCAGTGCCGTCTTAGCATATGCACGGCTGGTCCCATACTCTACCGTGACCCGAACCACCCCCGACCTCGGGCTATCGGCCGCCGGTAGGGGGGTTCCGTAGACCGTTGCTTCACTAGTAGCCATCATCGACACCTCCCCATCGTGTCGTCGGGCTCTCGTGCCCGCCACCCACGGGCCCGACTTATTCGTATACTAGACGCCGAAACAAGCAGAAACGTTGCACAGAGGCGTAGGATTCCCACGATTACCCGGCAGGGCTACGTACAGCGGTGATGTCTCGAGCACTGAGGATGCCTACATCATCACCGCCTCTCAGCACTCGAAGTCGCCTGCCGTACCGTACACACCACAGCCCCCTCGCAGACGCCTACCCCAAATCCTCTGACTCCGTTCCGATCCTGCACGTATAAGGGCTGCCCCCGCCCCAGGCACCGTCACGGACAGCCCGAAGCTCACGTACGGAAACGTGCGGAGCGCCTGGCTGCCAGCCTGCGTCGCAGAAGAAGCACTGTGCGAACCAAAAGACCAACCAGCGGGGGAGAGCACGTACGCGCGGGGGTACCCCGCCGCTTGTCCCACCAAGGGCAGTTCACGCCGTGCACGGACAGGCCGCCGCACACCCGCGGTGCAGCCGCCACCCCCGACTGCCCGGGCAGCAGCGGCCCCAATTCCGGCATCACAAGCGGGTCGCCGATCTGAGTTCGGGCAGCTCCCACCTTACGCCGGCAAACGACTACACCCGAACCACAAAAGCACCGCGGTGAAACTGGCCTTGCAGGCCCACCCCACCACCGAGATCGCCCGCACGATCTACCTGTTTGACCGAATGCTGATGCTCAGCCACTACCCCCTGCCGGAAAGGTCATGCACCGGATCACCGGCACCAGCCCGGCCTCGTGAAGGAGCACTTGGAACTGGCAAAGAAACACCTCCCCGACCCCCGGATGCCATCAATAACTACCTGGTCAGCCGGGGCATCAAGGTCGAGGAACTGGCTTCGGGAACTTAGCTGCTATTCGTTGCCACCCGCTCGCCGGTTTCGCCAACAGGCTCTTCTTCTGGGCAACTTCCTGCCCGGGCGCCAGGCCTGGATCTACAAAGGAGGATACCGCCGTGAGCGCGGGCTGGTTCCTGGTAGTTCTGGTTGCCGCTTTCTTGCACGCCGGCTGGAACATGTTGCTCAAGGGCGGACGCGGGGGTATGGCCTTCAACATCATCATGCTTACGGCCACGGTGCTTTTGTACCTGCCGGGTTTCTTGATCGTATACGATCTGGGGGGTTTTGCCCGAAAAGCCTGGCCATGTGTGGTGGCCAGCGGTGCGGTCCACGGGCTGTACTTTACGCTGCTGTCGATATCCTACAGCCGTGCCGATCTATCCCTCGCTTATCCCGTGGCACGCGGGTCAGGCGCCGCCCTGGCAGCCCTCGGGGGCACGGTCATATTGGGGGAGAGGCCAGATGCCACAGGGTGGGCCGGCATAGCGGCAATCCTGGCCGGCATGGGTCTGCTTTGGATGTCCGAACATGTCGGTGGGCATCTTCCGTTCGTCCCCGGCGCTCGGGGGCGGCGGATGGAAGTCTCCCGGCTGTGGTGGGCACTGGGAACCGGGGCGTCGATCGCTACCTACAGCCTGGTGGACAAGGTGGGCGTGTCCGTGAGCCATCCCTTTGCCTACGTATACCTGGTGATGGCTTGTGCCGCGGTCATCATCCTGTTTGCCTACCTCGGCCAGCACCGGCGTGCGGCGGCAGGAGGAAGAAGCTGGCGAGAGGGACTGGTTTCCGAGTGGAACCACAACGGAACCCGGGCAGTGGCTGCGGGCTTTTTCATGCTCTTCACTTACCTGCTCGTGCTGTTCGCTATGCGGACCTCTAAGCTTTCCTACGTGGCCCCTCTACGCGAGAGCAGCGTCCTGTTCTCGATGCTGCTCGGCCGCCTGGTGCTGAAAGAACGGATCACCGCTCGCCGTTGGGCGGCCGGAGCGGCCATCTGCCTGGGAGTCGTCTTGCTGGGCCTTGCCCGCTAAGCCGGTCCTGGTCCAGCCAATGCCAGAAGCCGCTTCCGGTTTGCGCAACTCTCAGCCCACCAGATCTCGGAAGGACGTGCCTGTAGCTTGCGCTCTCTGCATCCGAAAAGAGGGTTACGATGGCCTGCGAATCCGTATCCGCCCGCCGGGTTCCGGCACAACAATGAAGCCGCGAATATCCCCTTGGGAGAGCAATGAGACTGCAACGAGAGTTCCTTGTTGACCGAGGCTACCGACGCCTCGTATGGAAACCGCAGCACCACGATGCGGCAATGCGACCCAGGGGGAAAGTCCACGGTACTGGCAAAGCCCATGTCGCCCGTCACGAGCACAGCCCGATGCTTCTGGGCCCACTGGAAAATCTCGCGGTCCGGTCTGCCGCGGAGACCCACGTCCCTGACGCGATCAGCCAGGTGCCCGGCCTGCCCCAGACTCAGCGCCGCCGAACGGGGCAGGTCCTCATCTATCGGGAACCGCATCTTGCGGTCACCCGCACCTGTTCCTGACCCACCACCTTGGCAGCATACGCAAGTACCGCGAGGATGTCCTCCCGCTCCAATCCGTACTCCTCCTGGATCTCCTCAAAGGTCATCCCGGAAGACAACTTCCCCAGCACGAGGTCAACAGGAACGCGAGTTCCCCGTACCATCGGTTTACCGAAACGCACGCCCGGATCGACCACAATGCGGGGCCTCCGCTTGTTGAGCAAGGGAGTCGCTCGCGAAGCCCTCCGGTTGTACGCCGCGGAAAACCTGGATTGGACCGATGCCTTTGTCGCTGCCCAGATGCTCTCCCGCAGCCAGACCGAAATCTACTCCTTCGACAGGGATTTCGACAAGGTGCCGGGTGTGGTCCGCCTCGAACCGTAGTGCCCGGGGCACCGTGGGGCAGCACGGCTTGCCGCTGGTGCTACGCGCACTGCTCCATCAGCGTGAGGCTGCGTTAACCCACGTGAAGCGACGGACAATCAGGTCGCGCCCGGGCGCCGCGCGGCTTTCCTGCTCACCTGCCTCTAGCCGTATGCCGCGTGGTCACGACGGCCCCGGTGCCGCCGGACCCCGCCTTGCCTCCAGGCGGGCCTTAACCGTGGGAAACAAATCCAGGTTGGTGTGAGGTAGAAACCGGCTACCGGCGAAGCGACCCATGAACTCGGTACTCGCGTTGAGTTGGAAGTAGGTGATCCGGCGGGCGATCTCCTCTGCCTCCCGTCGGCAGGTTTCCGAAAGCAGCACCTGCCGGGCCCCCTCCAGTGCTGAGTTGCCTAGCCGCACAATCCGGTGCCGGGGGAGATCGGGGTAAAGGCCGACGGTAACCGCCGATTCCAGGTCCACGTACTCGCCGAAAGCGCCCGCCACGAAAAGGTAACCCAGGTCCTCGAGGCCGCACCCCACCGCGGCCAGCAGGGTTTCCAGCGCGGCGTTCACAGCCCCCTTGGTCCGGAGAAAGCTATCTATATCCCGCTGGGTAACAGCAATGACGCTACCGGTACTCGACTCCTCGGCCGTAACCAGCACGAACTCGTGTCGACCGTCAGTAAACTGACCAGCGCGATCGACGATCCCTGCCAGCAGGAACTCCGCGATGCAGTCTATAAGTCCAGAACCGCAGATGCCCACCGGCGGGAGGTTACCGATGGTCCGGTAACTCACCCGTCGGGTGGCGGGATCGACGCGCACGCGCCAGATCGCCCCCGGCGCTGCCCGCATCCCGTGCCCGGCCACCCCTCCTTCCAGCGCGGGGCCCGCCGCTCCCGCACAGGCCACCAGCCACTCACGGTTCCCCAGCACCATCTCGGCATTGGTCCCCACATCCACGAAGAGGCACACTTCGTCCCGATGGAGAAGCCCGGCCGCCAACGCACCCGCTACAACGTCGCCGCCCACGTAGCTACCCACTCCGGGGACCACGTAGACCGCACCCGCAGGTGATAGCGCCAACCCCACCTCCTGCATCCGGAGTACCCCCGGGCAGTTCACGATCGGTGTATAGGGGTCGCGACAAATCCGGCGGGGATCGAGACCCAACCAGAGGTGAGCCATAGTGGTATTGGCGCTCACCGCCGCAGCAAAAACTTCCCCCGGGTCGACCTTTGCCCGAAAGCACAGCTCGTGTGCCAGCCTGTTTATGGTCTCGCTAACCGCTCCCTGAAGGGCAGCCAGGCCCTCGGGCGTGCTGGCAACACAAATGCGGCTCAGGACGTCTTCCCCCAGGGGCAGCTGTCCGTTGTAGTCAGCCGCCGTCCCCAGGATCGCGCCGCGCTCCAGGTCAACCAGGCTGGCAACCACGGTGGTGGTCCCTATGTCGACCGCGAGCCCGCACCAGGGCCCGTGGGCCCGGCCCGGTTCCACCCTGGCCAGTCGCCAACCGCCAGCCGTGCGGGCGACCACCACGTTCACCCGCCACTCACCTTGCCGGCAGGCGACCGGAATCACTCGCATGAGATCGAGTGGTATTTCCAGCGGGCGGAACGAACGCTCCTCGACGGCAGCGCGCAGGCGGTCAACGTCGGCCCGGCTGTCCTGCAAGGACGGTGGACTCAACTCCAGTGTCAGCCGCACGCCCAGGGGCGAAACTTCCGGAACCGTGACCCGACGGCAATCCGTAAGGATGGTGCTGTTTATCTCCAAGTGTTCTTCCTCTCCGACGCCGCAGGTTACGCCGGCCGGTCACGGTTTGATGTAGGCATAGCCTTGCCGCTGCCTCGTCGCCAGAACCGTGACCCCTGCGGGTACCACGGTGACAAAATGCGGCAACGTCTCCTCGGCAATGCCCTGCATGCGGAGTGCGTTGCGACAGGCCAGGAATTTGACCCCCGACCGACTCAGGTCCTCCATGCGGAGCAGCAGGTCAGCCTTCTCCCCGGTGTACGCCGCTACGGCAGGGCCGTTGGCCAATATCTCGGCCTCCACGTTTTCCGCCCCTGCATCCAGAAGCAAATTGGTGGCGTTAAGGAGAGCTCGATCCCACCGCAACCGGTCGGAAACGTGGAAGATGACTCTTACCCTTTCCACACCAAGCAACCTCCCAACCCCCAATGGGGGCTAATGTCCTCCACACAAGAGGCGTTGCAGCCCCGAGGCTTCTGAGCACCCGGACAGCCACTTCCTCGTCCGCCCACATTTTATCACGCCGCCACACAGGGTTCCAAAGCACGCACCTCCCACCGCCCAAATCGTGGCGGTCCTGCGAAGAATATAAGGGAACCGGCATCAGCCCCCAAAAAAGGCAAACCCGGCGAAAGCCGGGGGCGCAAAGCCACGGGGCCTAAGGCGTAACGCTATGGCAGCCCGGCCGCTGGGGGATCCTGTGATTCCCTTCCGGCCTGCCGGCTGCCGCAAGGAGGTGGTTGGCAGGTCGGGTCTCTTGTCCTGAGCAGTCGGCCAGGCTTCCCAACCCAAGCCCCTGTCGATGCGCGGGAACGGGGGCGAAGAATCGATCGGTTCGGGGAAGGAGTGATGAACATGAAGAAGCAAGTTCGGGGCTTCCTGGTCCTATTGCTGGTATCCATCTTCCTGCTAGGGGTAGTACACACGGCGCTGGCAACCGGAGAAGAACCGGCGGGTGGTAATGCCGCTGCCGGCACCACGGTTGGCTCAGGTGGCGAGCAACCCCCGGGGACCGCAGGCGATGATGCAACGCTGGCATCCGGTGAAGACGAGCACGAGGACGAGGGGAGTGACTCCGCATCTCCTGAGGCCGAGCCCGGTGACGAAGATGAGCAATTCCGGTTGCAGGTCGAAGCAAATTTGGAACAGGCCGTGGCCTCGGACGAGGAGAGCGAAGAAGAGCCTGACGAGCCCGATGCAGGAACGCCGGCGGGTCTTGCGAAGCGCATAGCAAAGCTGGAGCAGCAGCGAGATCAGAAACCTGAAGATGCCCGGATACTCTGGAAGCTGGCTGTGGCATACAAGGCGGCAGGCGAGTACGACAAAGCCATATCCGTCCTTAAGGAGATGAAGAACCTGCCCGGTTCCGGCGCCAAGGTAGCCGTCATGCTGGCCCTGTGCCTGCGGGCCGCAGGTGACCCGCAAGCCGCGCTCACCGAGCTAGAGAGCCTGGACTCCACGGTTCCGGGGGCAGTGTATGCCTACCGGGCGATCCTGAAGGATCAGCTGGGTGAGGTCGAGGAAGCAGTCGAGGACATGGAGGAGGCGGTCGCTGCCGAGCCGGAGCAGGACGACATGTACGCCAAGCTCGGTGAGCTTTACGATAAGGCGGGCCAGCACGGTGTCAAGGTCTTCGTGAAGGGCAAGAAGGTTCCATTTGACGTCGAGCCTTTCATAACGCCCCAGGGCAGGACCATGGTGCCCTTGCGGGCCATTGTCGAGTCGCTGGGTGCGGACGTGAAGTGGGATGGCAAGCTGCGGCTGGTGACTGTGGTCAAGGGGGATATTACGGTCGTGCTGCCAGTGGGCTCGCTACGGGCCAGCGTGAACGGCGTAGAGGTGACTCTCGACGTGCCCGCCGTAATCGTGGGGGACAGAACCATGGTACCTCTGCGCTTCCTGTCCGAGAGCCTCGGGGCTAGGGTGGGATGGTTCACGCAGGGACAGGTGGTGTCGGTCAACTAGCATATCGGCGTGTAACACCAACAGGGTCCGGGGCAACGATGCCCCGGGCCCTTCCGCTCTGGCAGTGCCTGCTCGATCTAATCTTAGAGCTGCAGCCACTACCTGTGAAGGGATGTGTGAGGGTGAATCCCGGCCCCGACCACCTCGTAGCGCGCGCCCAGGCCGGGGATGCGTACGCCCGGGAAATCCTCTTGCGGGATTACCAGCCCTTCGCGCTGCGCGTCGCGGCACAGGTGCGAGGGAAGTTCGTAACCGGATCGAGCGACGACGCGTCGGTAGCCCTGGTCGCCTTCAACGAGGCCATCGACAGCTACCAGCCGGATCACGGGGTCGGCTTCCTCAGTTTCTGCGAGACCGTGATCAGGCGCCGGCTGATTGACCACTACCGGCGCCAGTCCCGGCAAGCGCGGGAAATCCCGCTTTCGGCCCTGGAGCAGGACGACGAAGAGGGGAACACGTACTCACCGCAGCAGATGCAAGCATCCCAGACCGCGCACCAGGTCTACGTGGAGGCCTGGGAAAGGCGGGAAGAAATGGCCCGTTTCGAGGCCAGGCTGAAGGAAATCGGACTTGGCCTGGGGGAGCTGGTTCGAGTGTCTCCCAGGCACCAGGACAGCCGGCAGCGCGCGCAACGGGCGGCCCGCTATCTGGCCGAGCACCGGGAGCTGGCCAGGCAAGCACTGGCCCAGCGCAGGCTGCCGGTACGAGAACTCGAGAAGGCCCTGGGGTTGGGACGTGACATGCTGCAGCGAAATCGCAAATACATCCTCGCCCTGACCCTGATTCTGCTTGAGGAATTCCCTTACCTCCAGGACTACCTGCGCCCGCGATCACCCTCGCCGAAGGGGATGGCGACGTGAAACGGGGAATCGTGCTAAAGATACAGGGGAAGATGGCCATCGTGCTCACGCCCGACGGCGAGTTCCTCCGCACCCCCACTGGCCGGGAAGGCTGGTGGCCGGGGCAGGAGGTGACCTGGCCGGACCGGGAGCCGCGAGCCTACTTGCGCCCGGCCCTGGCCCTGGCCTGCGTGCTGGTCCTCCTCCTGGCCGGCAGCGGGTTGGCCTACCGCCACTGGTGGGCACTGGGCCCGGTGGTGGCTTACGTGTCGGTGGACATCAACCCCAGCCTGGAACTGGGCGTAGACGCCCGCGAGAGAGTGTGCAGCGCCTGGGCCTTCAATCCCGACGGGGAAAGGCTGCTTGCGGGATTGACGTACCGCCGCCGGAGCCTGGTGAAGACGCTCTCTGACCTCACGCTCCGCGCCGTGGAGCAGGGTTATCTCGGCGCGGACCGTCCGGGGGCGGTGCTGGTTGCAGTCGTGCCTGCCGGGACGACCGCAGGGGTGGATCCTGCCCGGTTGCGCGAGGAAGCTGTAACTGCCGCTCGCCTGGTGCTGCAGCAACGGGGTCTCAAAGTCGAGGTCAAAGGATGGACTGCCGACCGGCAGGTCCACGAGGAGGCCAGGCGTCACCACATCTCGGCCGGGCGGATGGCCCTCTATCTGGCGGCCCGTCGCGCCGGGGCGGAAGTCACCCTGGAACAGGTCTGCCGGGAACCGATAGCCCAGGTGCTTAGCCTGGTCACGGGGCGTCCCGACCAGAGAGAACCGGGCACGACGCAAGAGGAACGGGAGTTCACCCAGGGTGAAGGCTGGCACGGGAAAGACGATCGATCCCCGGCTGTGCCCGGCAACAAGCCGGACTCACCGGGCGGACAGAAGACGGGCTCGCACGGGGCAAGTCCATCTGGAGGAAAGCCCGGCCCCGGCTCGGGTGAGGAGCCCGCTGGCGCCCCCGGCGAAAGCACACCCACTCTGGAAAGCAGCCCCGGCACGGTTTCCCCGCCGCCGCCAGAGCAGGACACCGAGGAACCACCGGCTGACGAAGACGAGAGCACCCCTCAGGCTACCCAACCACCCCCGCACCCGGAAACGCAACCGGACGGCGACGGTCAGACAGCAGTCTGCCCGGAGGGGACATCCCAGGAGCAGGCCGAGGAGCCGCCCCATTCCATGAATGACCTCCTGCCGCCCGCAAGCGGCGAAGAGGAAGGCAGGTAGGCAGCGCGCAGGCAGGCACGCAGGACAGTTCCAGAGCGGTGCCGGATCAATGGAGGCAGATGAGCTGGAGGTCGGTCAGAAGATCGGGAGCGTCCAGCCTCCCCCGGTAAGCCACCCTGCCTTCCTTCAGGACGTAGCAGGTCACGCCCCACGGTGCCACGGCACGGGCCGCCTGCTCCACCAGCAGGATGGCAGTCCCCTGCTCGTTTATCGCCCGCACGTGTTCCAGCACGGTGCCCGCCAGGGCGGGACTGAGGCCCATGGTGGGTTCGTCCAGGCAGAGGAGGCGCGGCCGGGCGACCAGGGCCCGGGCGAGGGCCAGTATCTGCTGCTCTCCCCCCGAAAGGCTTCCCGCTGTCGGCAGCAGCCGTTCCTTCAAGCGGGGAAACAGTTCGAGAACCCGTTCCACCGCTTCCATCCGCTCCTGTGTGGCGTACCTTCCCCGGCTCCCCCCCTGCCCACCGCCAATGCAACCCGCACCGAGTTCCAAATTCTCGGGCGGCGGCAGCGACAGGGGGAGGCTGGCGGCGGGTCGCCGGCCCTGGGGACGCGCTCAGAGAAAGCGGAGAGCCCGGGCAGGGTCAAGGCAGGAGGAGTGCCGGGCCGGGAAATATGCGCCCAGAAGGCCGACCGCCACGGCACCGGCCCACACCAGCAGTCCCAGCTGGGGGTACAAGCCCATCGTCCTCGACGACGGATCGAGCAGGGAAAGCAGGATGCGGGCGGCTGCCAGGCCGACTCCGTAGCCAACCACCGCAGCCCCTGTGCTCAGGATCAGTACCTCGACCAGGAAGACCTGCAATACGCGCCGCTGGCGGTAGCCCAGGGCGCGCAGGATTCCCACTTCCCTGGTCCTCTCTCTCACTGCGGAGAATTCCATGGCCGCCACCAGCAGGGCACCCGCCATGGCCGCCACCACCGTGACCAGCGGCACCAGGGACCGGATTTGCTCCAGTAACGCAAGGCGAGCCTCCCCCACGTTTCGTACCAGGCTGACCTCTGCTTCGGGCAACAGCTCCGCCAGGCGGTCCGCCAGGTCGACCCGGTAAGGGGCACGCGCTTCCACGAAGGTGAGGGCGCCGGGTCGGCCCAGGCGGCGGCGCAGTTCCTCCAGGGAAAGGAAGAGCAGCCCGTCCTCCTCCTGGCCCGTCTCCTCCAGGACCCCGGCCACCCGATACTGCCTGCCCAACAAAGAGACCCCGCCACCCGGTCCGATCCCCCATAACTCCCCCAGGTGGGAGCCGAGCAGGACCTCCCCTTCCCCTTGCGGGTATGCTCCCCGGACCTGCCAGTAGGGTCGCATTTTCCTCTCTGCCTCCCACTCCACTCCCACCACCAGCACCTCATCCCCGAGTGGCCCCGCCGCCAGTTCCAGCAGCTTGGGGGCTACCAGATCGATGTCGTCCACCGTCTCCAGCCTGGTGCAGGTGTCGGCAGGCAGGTCCGCCACCTGGTAACTCAGCCCCGGCCCCACCGGAAAGCCGGCATAAGTGAAGTTCCATTCCTGGCGCGCGGGGGAAATCACCACCCTGACCCCGCTGGAACGCAACTCTTCGCCGAGTTGTTTCTCCATGGTCAAGGTGATGGCCAGCAACCCCACCACTGTAGCGACACTCACCCCCAGCCCCAGGAGCAGTATGACCGCCCTCCCGGGCCGCCGTTTGAGGTGACAAAGGGCCAGCTCCGTCAGCGTCACTGCCCCCACCCGTCCCTGCCCGCGTCTTGCGGCCATAGTGTGCCATCGCGCATAGTCAACACTCTGTTCGCGTAGCGCAGGTTCTCCAGGTTATGGGTTACCATGATGATGCAGATGCCCTCGCCATTGAGCCCTGCGAACAGATCCAGGATCTGCGCACCGGTCCGTGAGTCCAGGGCACCCGTGGGCTCGTCGGCCAGTACGATGGGCGGGCCATTAACCACGGCCCGCGCAATGGCCACCCGCTGCTGCTCGCCACCTGACAACTGATTGGGCAGGCGGTTACACCTGTCGGCCAGGCCCACCCTGGCCAGAGCCTCTTCCGCCATCTCCCGTTGTCGCCGCCGGGGGATCCCGCTTGCCACCAGGGGCAGCATCACGTTCTGCAAGGCGGTAAGGTAGGGAATGAGCTGGAACTCCTGGAACACGAATCCCACGTACTGGTTGCGGAAGTCAGCCCGCCTTTCCGGGTGCAGCCCATAGATATCCATACCGTCCACCACCAGCCGCCCGGCCGTGGGCGGGTTGAGGCCTCCCAGGATGCCGAGGAGAGTACTCTTACCGGAACCGGACGGCCCCGTCACGCCCACGAAATCCCCGGCCTCGACCTCCAGGGAAACGCCCCTGAGGGCCACCACCCGACCGTCACCGCTCAGGTATTCCTTGCGCAGGTTTTCCGCCCGAACCAGGCTCATCCCGTGGTCAACCCCCGTTTCCTCCAGTTCCCTCACAGGAACCGCAGCGCCCTCACGGCGTCTATCCGGGCAGCCTGCCAGGCAGGCACCGTGCCTGCCAGCAGGGACAGTAGCACAGCACCACCGACACCCACCGCGAAGAGGAGGGGATCAAGGGAAATAGCCACCCTCATGCCGGCAAGGGAAGGTCCCAGCACCCGGGCCAGCACATTACCCAGGAAGGAACCCAGCAACCCTCCCGCCAGGCCCAGCGTTCCTGCTTCGAGGTACACAAGCGCCAGTATGTGCCCCTGGCGAAATCCCAGCGCCCGCATGATACCGATGTCCCTGGTCCTATCTCTGACCGAGCCCAGCAACACCAGGGCGACGGCCAGGGCACCCAGCATCCCCGCCGTCACCGCGAGTGCCAGGGCGAAATGGCCAAAGCGGTCCACCACTGCCCGGCGTGCTTCCACGGCTTCCTTGATGGCGGTTACCCGTGATCCCGGAAGCTTCTCTGCGACCTGCTTCACGATTTCCTCAATGGGACAGGTGTTGCACAGCGCCGCCACCTCAATCAAGCTCACCCGACCCGTATTTCCCGTAAGTTCCTGCAGTACCCGCAGGTCAACCCAGATCGCCCGGTCTTCATCGGAGCCCACGGGATCGATCACACCTGCGACCTCGAACGCCCGCCCGTTCAGCCGCACGGTGTCTCCTACGTCCTTCTGCCACCGCCCGGCCACCTGCGCTCCCAGCAGGACCTGCGTGGGACCCACCCCCAGCGGGGGGTAAGCGGGGGCATAATCCGTCTGCCGGGCGGGCATCGACTCGCCATGGAGCAGCGTCGCGCGAGACACCCGTATCCTCCACCACTTCTTGAGCCTCAACTCGGCCGGGAAGCGCACGCCCACGGCTGTGGCGCGCCCCTGCGGGGTCTCGACGATGGCCAGCAGCTTGGGGGCTACGATGGCGATGCTTTCCCGGTTCTTTATGGAGCGCACCGTTTCGGCACTGACCTCCGGCAGGTACTGCTCCCTGACCGAAGTGGCTGGCAAGGCCAGTCCTGCGTAACTGAACCGCCTGCTCGCCTGGGGCAATACCAGGATGTTTGCCCCTGTTTGATCGAAGGCGTCCCCGATCTCGGTTCTCATCGCTCCTGTGACGGAAAACATGACCGTGAGGGTGGTTACGCTGAACACGATCACCAGGAGCAGGAATACCGTCCTCCCCGCCGCACGCCGCAGGCTGCCCCAGGCCATGTCGGTGAGCCCCACGTCCCGACCCCCCTGCGACCGTCCGCCGCTAGTAGATCTCCTGCCACTGGCCCTGGCGGTAGCTGTAACTCTTGACCAGACGGCCGTCCTTATAAATGTCTGCCTGTACGTGGCACCCGAAATCCCGCACACGAACTTCCACCCGGCCCGTGTCGCCGGTTTGCTGCCGGTAAACTTCCAGGGCAGCCTGCTCCAGGGCCCGCACATCGAGCATCCCGGCGCCTATCCCCGGCCACCCACTGCCGCTGCCGCCGCCGGCACCGCCACCCGGCAAAACGCCGCTCCCGCCGCTGCCTGCCCAGAACGGACAACCGCCTCGCCCGGCCCCGCAGCAACCGCCAAAGCCTCCCCCGAAGGAGGCTCCGGCACCTGAGCCCGGGCCCCGGGCCAGCAGGGCGAAAATACCGCCGTAGCCACCCGGAAAGTTGTCCACCCCGGCCGCCTGGGCGCCAGCCCAGCTACGGAAGCCCACGAACAGCACGGCCATCAGCACCAGCACCACCACGAGCACCCGCTCAGGCCGCCGCCCCGAAGGATCTTGCATCGTCTTCCGTCCCCTTTCTAAACCCTGGGTTTCCAGGATCGAAGTTCCTGTTCGTCGAGGAGGAGGTTACCCCCCTCCACCTGGTACCTGACTTCGTCGGGTGGGAAGTTCACACACCCTCCCGAGATGCCCCTGAGATCCTCCAGATTCCATTCGGTGCCGCACACGTTGCATACCAACCGATTTCCCCGGATGTGAAAAGTCGTGCCGCTGCACGGCTCGCAGAAGGAGACGGCCGCCACTACCCGCCCTGACGGTGCCACGTAGACCGTCACGGGCAAGTAGTCGAAGGTGGTGCCGTTGGGCAGGGTGACGGGCTGGTTGGGGATCTTGAAGCTGACAATCCCTCTCTCGTTCACTCTGGCCAGGTCTACGTAGATCCTCCCGTCACGGAAGTCCGGAACGATCTCTGTCTGCTGTATTCTCCGGCCCGGGTCGTATTTGCGAGACCCCAGGTTGTAAGATCCCCCCTTCGAGGAAGACCCCGGCGTCCCCCGGTCCACCAGCACCACCCCTGCCAGCATCACGACCACCAGCACCGCCACCAGCAGGGGTACGCGGCGCCGCTGCCCACCCCCTTTCCCCATTACCTTCGCTCTCTTGTCCACAACCGGACCCATCGCTGTAACCCCCCGTCCTCCTACACTACGTAGTAGACATACCCATAAAAAGGGCTGATCAGCAGAAAGGCCGATCAGCAGAGGGGAACCAAAATTAGTGCCGTAAGCACCCACACCACCGCCGGTACCCACCGCGACCCGCGGGCCGAAAGAGACCGGGACGGTGGCTCGAGCAGCCGCTCGACCCGCCGCTGTACCTCACCGGCTGCGAGCAAGGGCGTGAAGTTATCCAGCGCCAGTTGCCACCACGCCCCCGCTGTCCCCAGCTTCCAGCCCTTGATCAGTGCTGAGGCCAGGGCCAGGGGCTTGCCCGTCACCCGCGCCGCCACTGCGTCGGCCGCCGCCTCCGTTTCTGCTTGCAGCCTGCGGAACACGGGCAAGGAGAGGCCGGTCAAAAGGAGCGCGTCCCGCAGCATCACACCCAACCACTTCTTCAAGTGGTCACAGGATTTGACGTGGGCAAGTTCGTGGGCCAGCACGGCCGCCAGTTCTTCATCATCCAGTTGATCCGCCAGCTGGCGAGACAGAACGACCACCGGTCGCCAGATGCCCACCGTGAATGCATGGGCCAAGGGATGCGGCGTCACCATCACCACCGGCGGCTTCATCCCCATGCGCTCTGCCAGACCCGCCGCCATAAGGGCGACCCGGCTGTCGCCCGGCTCGGGCCCGAAACGGCGCCAGAGGCGCCCCGCCATCCACGCTCCCGCCGCCGCTTTGCCTACCCCTGCCGCCAGGGAGACCACGAAAAAAGGTGCGAGCAGATAGGCCAGCAGGGTCCCCGCCCAGCATAACCAGGCCAGGAATGCACCCGCGTACCCCACTCCGCCCAACACGGGTACCCAGCAGGCGACCCGCCAGCGCCAGGCCCAGGAGGCGACGTAAAGGACAAAGGGCACCGCCAGGGGAGCCCACCAAACGGCTCGCCTGGCACCGGGCGGTAAGCCGGGCAACTTGGTGGCCAGCGCAGCCAGGGCAGCGCCCACGAACATTCCGGAGAAAGCGTAGACGATGAGCGGGTGCAGGTAGGCCATTTCTACTTCCGTTCCTCCGACCGCCTTTCCTCCAACCGCCGACGCCTGATTACCTGCTCCAGTTCCAGCAACCTGGCCTCGTCCTCAGTCCCCATCCTCTCCACCAGGTGGGAAAATACGGGGCGGGCGAACTCCTCCAGGAGGCCGTCGAGCACCGTCCTGGCCACTCTGTCCATGAAGTCTTCCCGAGTCAGGGCCGGCCGGTACACGTAATAGTTGCGCTCCTGCTCCCGCTCGAGGAGTCCCTTCTGAGCCAGGCGAGTCATGGTGGTCATCACCGTGGTGTAGGCGAGGGGGCGCTTACCCGCCAGATGCCCGAGTACGTCCCGCACCGTGACCCGGCCCAGGCGCCAGGCCACCTCCATCACCTCCGCCTCCAGTTCCCCGAGGACCTTTGTCAGCCCCGTTTCCCGGGGGCGGAATTCGAAGCGAATCTCCCTGCCCATCCCTACCAGCCCCTTCACTCCCCTGCATTATACCCAGGCGCTCTACTACAGTCAATAGTAAGACCCGCAGCGTCTCCGTGAATGGGCAGAGCGCTGCGGGCAGTCCTGGCCGGACCGGTCTGGACCTTGCAGAGAGAACCTGCAGTGGACCGAAAACCGCGGGGTCAGGGTGGAATGGGCGCGAGGACCCGAACTCAGCACAGCCAGGTTAGTGGCCTCTTTACAGCGTGCCTTCGGAGCCGGCAAGACCCAGGAGAAGGGCACCCCACAGCATGCGGAACGCCTCCAGGTAGCCGGGGGCGGAGATGGCCACCGTCTTCGAGGACACCTTCTTTACCTGAGGAAACAGCGTAGCGGTGGTGACCGCAGCCGAAGTCTTGAAATCCACCTGGAATTCCACCGGCCCGGCCACCACGTAGGGTTCGATCCGCCCCCGGCTGGCTACCGCCCGGGCGGCAGCCTCGCGGATCAGTTCCCGCGTGCGGCAGGGAGGCAGGCTGGCACCACTCAGGCGGTCGATGCCGCTCTTCACCGCCACCGTCTCGATGTCGCCCAGCAGGGCGCGGGCTTCCCGCGTCACCGCCTCGTCACCGGTTACCAGCACCACGGGGACGCCGAAAGCACCCGCTATGGCAGCACTGATAGCCGTTTCCCCCACAGGATGGCCGTTGAGTCTCACCTCGTCGACTAACCGCCCGACCAGGGTGTGATTGAGGACGCCCCCGTCCGCCCCCTCCCGGGAATGGTAGGCCACCAGGAAGGCACAGGCGAACGTCTCGTCGATTCCCTCCATCTGCAG
Source organism: Bacillota bacterium (assembly GCA_040757085.1). Taxonomy (NCBI): domain Bacteria; kingdom Bacillati; phylum Bacillota; species Bacillota bacterium. Next base: position 28,759 of record JBFLXJ010000003.1, read on the forward strand.
GAGCTGCTTGTTCAGTCCCGAGATAAGGCGGGCCCGAGAATCCAGTTCCTCCACAAGGATATTGATCATGTTGCCGTGGGCGTCGTTGACCACTACCTCGGTGGCCCCGGCCTGGCAGGCCCCCTCGATGGCTGCGTTCACGTCCCCCGTCAGCAACTTCCGCATCCTCTGGTATTCGGAACTGGACGCATCCACGTGCGGGCGCACCACCACCCCGGTGGCACCCTCCATATCCGCCGACACGTATACCTTCACGGCAAAGACCCCCTAGCCGCAGCGAGATGTAACCCCGCGCCAAAAGAGTGCGCGGGACAGTCAGCGGGCGAGGATACGGCCCGCGCGAACCTCGTGCTGCACGCCGTCCTCCACCACCACCTGGCCGTTCACGAGCACCCACCTGATCCCTCTGGGGTAACGCCGGGGTTCCAGGTAGTCACCCCCCTCGTCGATGACCTCGGGGTCAAACACCACCAGGTCGGCCCAGGCCCCTTCCCGGATGACGCCCCGGTCGTCCAGGCCGAGGACATGTGCGGGTCGCGAGGTGATGCGGGCGACCCCTTCCTCGAGGGAAGACCCCGCGTAGCGGCGCAGATACCTGGGGAAAACCCCGTAAGTGTTGGGATGGGGCAGGTAGTACGGTGGATGGCGAACCTCCCAGTTCTCGTCGAAGATGAAGGTGTCTGTGCATGCCATCGAGCGCGGGTGAGCGAAGAAAACGCGGATGGCCTCCTCCCGGCCCAGCATGCCCATCCGTGCCCGCGTGCGCGGATGCCGGCGCACCACGTCGAACAGGGCAGAGAGGGGATCGCCGTCGCGGTCCCGGGCAACGGTGGCCAGGCTCTTGCCCTCGAGGGAGGCGTCTTCGCACTGGAGGATCACTATGGCCTCCGCCCAGCGGGGATCACTGCGCGGGTTGAGGGAGTACCACCTGCCCGCCTCGATGAATTCGCGCACCTCGGCCTCGTAGTCGGGGGCACCCAGCATCTGGGCCAGCCGCTCGGGTGAACCGGCATCCCGCAGCCAGGGGGACAGGAGGGACACCAGGTACGGAGCGATCACCACTCCCCCGTCGGTGTTGGGGATGACGTCGAAAAAGATGTCCACCCCCTGCTGCAGGCCTTCCTCGAGCACCTCCAGGGTGGCTTCCGCCACCGCGTTGAACAGGGAAGCCGGCGGGTCGGGGTACACGCGGTATGCCGGCACCAGGTGGGAAACCTGCACCCTCACCCCCGCCTGGCGGCCGATCTCCACCGCCTCCTTGAGCCCTCGGGCCAGGGCCGGCTGGGGAGTCCCCTTGCGGATACCGGTCCGGCGCCAGTGAGTGGCGTATATCCCCCCGTACTCCGAGAGCACGCGGGCCAGTTCCACGATTTCGGACGTCTCCGCATGCCCGCCCGGTTCGTAATCCAGGCCGGTGGACATGCCCCGAGCCCCTTCCTCCAGCGCGCTCCGGAGGAGTTCCTTCATCGCCGACAGTTCCTCAGGACGGGCCGGACGGGCGTAATCGGAGCCCATGACCACCGTGCGCAGGGCATTGTGACCCACCAGCGGGACATAATTCACCGCCGGGCGGGCGGCCTCGACCCGCGAAAGGAAGTCCCCGAACGATCGCCAGTCGATATCCAGCCCGTGTCTTTCCCGGGCCTTCTGGCGCACCACCTCGAGCGGCCGCATGGTTGGCTCGTAATACTTGTAGGGAGCCACCTCGTGCCACCAGTCGAATTCCCAGAACGAAAGTACCCACATATGGCCCAGGGGAGCAGGCGAGAACCCGCAGTTACCCCCCACAAAGGTGGTTATCCCCTGCCTCACCGCACTGGGTGCGGAAGGATAAAGGAGCAGCGTCTCATCACCGTGAGAGTGGATGTCGATAAACCCGGGCGAAATCACCAGACCTGTAGCATCCAGCACGCGGTCCGCCTCCACTCCCTCGGGGAGGGGCAGCGGCGCCACCGCAGCTATGCGACCTCCGCGTACTCCCACCCAGCCCGGATATCCCCTGCGCCCGGTCCCGTCGACCACCAGTCCGCTCGTAACAATCACATCAAAGCGATTCACCCGCAACCCCCTCCCAGCCCCGAGCCGGGCACTCATGCCTTGAGCCGAGGATCCAGCAGGTCGCGCAACCCGTCCCCGAACAGGTTGATGCCCAGCACTGCCACCACTATGGCGATACCGGGGAATATATAGAGCCACCAGGCCAGACCCAGCCACTGCCTGCCCGTATTGATCATGGCGCCCCACTCGGGCTGGGGGGGCTGTGCTCCCAACCCCAGAAAAGAGAGGGCCGCCCCCATCAGTATGGCGCTGGCGAAGTGCAGGGTACCCAGCACGATGATCGTGTTTCCGATATTGGGCAGCACGTGTCGCCACAGAATACGCCGGTTGGGCGCCCCCGCAGCGGAAGCTGCTTCCACGAACTCCTTTTCCCGCAGGGGAAGTACAGCACTATGCACCACCCGGGCATACCCTGGCAACATGGAGAACACCACCGCCAGCATGGCGTTACGCAGCGACGGACCCAGGATGGCCACAATAACGATGGCAAACAGCATGGTGGGAAAGGCCAGCCACAGGTCGACCACCCGGGCGATGAATCCTCCCAGCCGGGGGTAGTAACCCCACAGGATCCCCACCAGGGTCCCCAGTACGACCGTCAGGACCGTGGCCGTAAGCCCCATGCTGAGGGAAATGCGGGAACCCCACACGATGCGACTGAAGACGTCCCGGCCGAACTCGTCTGTCCCGCAGAGGTGTCTGACCGACGGGGGCTGCAGGCGGTCCTCGACCCGCATGTCCAGGGGCCCGTAGGGGGCAATGTAGGGAGCCAGGACGGCACAGGCCACCACCGCCAGGACCATTGCTGCCCCGATCACCATGCCTTTTTGCCTCATGACCCGCCGAAGAGATTTCATGAGGCCTTCACCCGGGGATCCAGGGCCCCGTATACGAGATCTACCATCAGATTGACCAGCACGAAGGTAGCCGCCACCACCAGTACCCCTCCCTGCACCACGGGGAAGTCGCGGGTGAGGATTCCCTTCACCACGTAGGAGCCCACTCCAGGCAGGGCAAACACCGTCTCGGTGACAATAGCTCCCCCCAGCAGGTACCCCAGATCCAGCCCCACCATGGTCACCACCGGGATCAGGGCATTCTTAAGGGCATGCCGGTACAGCACTGCCCGTTCGGAAAGGCCCTTGGAACGCGCCGTCCGGATGTAATCCTGCCCCAGGACCTCCAGGAGGCTGGAACGGGTGACGCGGGCAATGTAGGCGGCAGAGAGGATACCCAGCGTGAAGGAAGGCAACACCAGGTGGTAAACCCCCTGGTAACCGCTGATGGGAAACCACCCCAGCACGTACCCGAAGAGCCACATCAGGGCCAGGGCCAGCCAGAAGGAGGGCAGCGACATCCCCAGCACCGCCATCGAGGTGGCGAGGTAATCGGCGGCCGTGCCCCGGCGCACCGCCGCCAGGATGCCCACCGTGACCCCGAGCAGCGCCTCGATGATGAGCGCGTATATGGCAAGTTGCATGGTCACCCGATACCTTTGCAGCAACTCCTGTGCCACGGGAACGCCGGTGAGGAGCGACCGGCCCAGGTCCCCGCGGGCAAGGTGAACGAAGAACCGGCCCAGTTGCATGTGCATGGGCAGGTCCAGGCCCAGCTCGTGGCGCAGCGCCGCCACCGCCTCGGGCGTGGCCCGTTCACCCAGCATCTGCCGTACCGGATCACCCGGTACCATGTGGATCATCAAAAACACGATAACCGATATACCTAACAGGACCAGGAAACCCTGCCACAGACGGCGAGCAACGTACTGGTAGCGCAGATCCTCCTACCTCCCCGCCTCCGGGCAAGGCTCCGGCCGGGATCGTGCGCCCGGCCGGAGCCAGCCAACCCGATTCTCGGCCTACTTCTCGAGGGAGATGTCGCTATACAGGATTCCTACGAACGGGTTGAAGCGCAGGTCCTTGACCCAGGTGCGCGCCGCCACAAAGCCCTTGCGCACAACCAGGGGCACCCAGGGGGCGCCGTCCAGGATGAGCCGCTGCGCCTGTTCGTAGTACTGGGCCCGCTCGGCGGCATCGACGGTGGTGCGACCCTTCACCAGAAGCTCGTCCAGTTCGTCGGTGCCCCAGTGCATGCGCACCCGCCCGCTCTCTTTATGGAACAGGAAGTAGAGGATGTCGGGGTCGCTCCAGCCATACTGCCACAGGATGGACTGGTGCAGGCCCTTGGGAGTGCCGTCACGGATGGCCGCTTCCTCCATAACCTGGATGTCCAGCTTGGCACCGACGGCGGCCACCTGTTTCTGGATGAGCTGGGCTACCCTCTGATCCACCGGGTCGTTGGTGATCCACAGGGAGAACTCAAGGGCCTTGCCGTCCTTCTCCACGATGCCGTCGCCGTTGGTGTCCTTCCAGCCCGCTTCGGCCAGCACCTGCTTGGCCCGCTCCAGATTGTACCCGTACTCGGACTTAGCCTGTTCTTCCAGGGCCTTGGAGTGGCCGGGGAGGTGGTGCGGCAGCGCGGTGTATACGGGAGTAGCGAGGCCGTCGTAGCCCACCCTCGCGATCTCATCCCGGTCGATGGCCAGGTTCATGGCCTGGCGAACCCGAACGTCGTCGAAGGGCCACTTCTGGCAGTTGAAACCGAAGTACCGGATGCCGTTCTCGGGGTACTCGACCAGTTGAATATCCTTGTTTTCCTTGAGCTTTGCCACCTGCTGGGGCGGCACCGTCAACAGCAGGTCAATGTTACCCTTCTCCAGTTCCAGGATGCGGGTGGCCTCGTCGGGGATGATGCGGAATACCAACTTGTCCACCTTGGGTGCGCCCTGGTTCTTGTAGAACGGCGGAGCCCATTTGTAGTCGGGATTCTTCTCGAAGACGATCTCCGATCCCCGTGTGTGGGATACGAACTTGAACGGCCCCGCCCCCACGGGGTGCTGCCCGTAGTCCTCGCCGAACTTCTTGATAGCTTCGGGGGACATGAATGAGGCGAAGGTCTGTGCGAAGGTGGTCCACAGCGAGACGTCCACCTGGGAACAGGTGAGTTGTACGGTGCGTTCGTCCAGCACCTTGATATCGGCGATGGAACTCACCATCTCGCGGTTAAGTCCCTTGGGGTCGTCCCGCATGCGCTCGAGCCGGAACTTCACGGCCTCGGCATCCAGCTTGGTACCGTCGTGGAACTTCAACCCCGACTTGAGCTTGAAAGTGATAACCTTGCCATCGGGGGAGACTTCCCATGACTCGGCCATGCTGGGCACTAACTTCCCGTCGAAGTCGATGGCCACCAGACCGTAATCATAGAGCACGAAGAACGGATCCTCGATCCAGGTGGTGCGGTCAATGTCAAAGGTCGCGGGATCATTGACGATCCCCACTCTGAGCACCTTTTCCTGCTGAGCCGGCCGGGACCCGCAACCGGCAAGCAACAGGCTGAAGACCAGGGCCACCACCACCGCACCGGTAGCAAATCTCTTCATCAGTCCGATCCTCCTTCGCGGCAACCAGTCCAATGCTCCTCGTACTGACCCCCCGTAAACAGTCGAGTGTGCTGCGCACGACACCCCCCCTCCGGGTAAAAATAAGGCGCCTCGCCTTCGGTCTAGTGCCAGAAGGCGCCCTCTCTTTTGAGCTCAGTATAAAACCTGCCATCCACCACTGTCAATCGGGCGCGACCGGCGCCGCAGCCGGTTTATCGTGCCAGCTACCCCGCGGTGGAACGCAGACCGGGAGAAGGCCTCAGGTAGTCGATGCCAGTGCGGGCGGAAGCACGGCGCACCATCTCGCGGGAAACCCTCGTGGCCTCCCTGGCCACCTCCCGCTCGTCGCCCATCCCCACCAGGCGCCCGTGCTCCAACACCACCCGTCCGTTCACGATCACCGTATCCACCGGACCGGGGCCGGTAGCCACCACCGCCACCACCGGATCTTCCGCGGTGCCGGCGAATTCCAACCGTCCCAGATCGATGAGGATCATGTCCGCGGCCATGTCCACGTCCAGGTAACCGATGTCGTCGCGGCCCAGGACGGCTGCCCCGCCCGCGGTGGCCAGGTAAAGCACCTCCTCTGACGAAAGACCCCGATCCGCCAGGGCCAGCTTCTGAAGGAGATACGCGACCCTGATTTCTCCCCACATGCCGGAACTGTCGTTACTGGCGCTGCCGTCCACCGCCAGCCCCACCCGGGCCCCGGCCTCCAGCAGATCCCTCACCCGGCATATGCCCGAGGCGAGTTTCATGTTGGACACAGGGCAGTGCGCCACCCCGGTACGGGTCTCTCCCAGCAGCCGCACTTCCCGGTCATCCAGGTGGATGGCATGGGCGAACCACACGTCCGGGCCCAACCATCCCAGCGACTCTACGTATGCCACGGGCCGGCACCCGAATTTCTCCAGGCAGAAACGTTCTTCGTCCCGGGTCTCGGCAAGATGGGTGTGCAGGAGAACGCCCCGGGAGCGCGCCAGTCCCGCCGCTTCCCTCATCAGGCGCGGAGTGACAGAGAAGGGGGAACAGGGCGCCAGCGCCAGGCGGCACATGGAGTACCGCGCGGGATCGTGGTGGCGGTCCAGCAGGCGCTCGCAATCGGCAAGTATGGCGTCTTCGTCCTGTACCACCTCATCGGGGGGAAGGCCGCCCCGGCTGCGTCCCAGGGACATGCTGCCCCGGGTGGGATGAAACCTGATCCCCAGTTGCCGGGCCGCCTCGATTTCGGCCTCGATGAAGCCCTCCGCGCGGCATCGCGGAAACACGTAGTGGTGGTCGGTGGAAGTGGTGCACCCGCTCTTCAACAGTTCTCCCAACCCCACCAGCGCGCCCAGGTACACCGCCTCCGGGGTGATTTCCCGCCAGATCTCGTACAGGGTGACCAGCCAGGGAAACAGGGGGACATCCTGTACCGCCGGGATGGCCCTGGTCAGGGTCTGGTAAAGGTGGTGATGGGTATTCACGAACCCCGGCAAAACCACCATTCCGGAAGCATCGATGACCCGGTCTACCTCCTCCCCTTCCCCGGCCCCCCTGCCCAGGGCGGCAATGCGGCACCCGTCGATGAGCACGTTTCCGCCCCGTATGCGCTCCCGGCGGGGATTCATGGTTACGATCCAATCCGCATTCCTGATGAGCATTTTCATCCTGGCGTTCCCCCTCACCAGCCAAGGAAGATACTCGCCGGCCCCGTCCACGTTGGTTCGCCCAACCGCAGAAAGTGCAGGAGGGCGGCGGAGCACCCCCCGGGCCTGCCGGCAGTCAATCAGAGCGGGACATCAAGGGCCCGGTAGGCCGCGAGCAGGTTGGCGGCGCTCACACCCTCGGGCAACAGCCCGGAGGAGCATCCCACCACCAGCCCCCCCTCCCTTGCTGCCCGGGCCAGGCGAACGGCCTCCCGTTCGACTTCCTCCCGGGTGCCACGGCTGAGCAGGTCCACCGAGAGGCCCCCCAGCAGGCCCAACCGCCCCCGGTAAGCGGTGACCAGGGCAGCGGCGTCCATGCCTGCCTCTGGCTCCAGGGAATGGAGGCCGTCGAAGCCCGCCTCCCTGATTACAGGTATGAGTGGTTCTACCCGGCCGTCGCTGTGAAACACGAGCAGGGGCCTTTCGCCGCGCAGGGTTCGCACCGCCCCGCAGCGGTCCACCACTTCCCGCCAGAGCGGCCACAAGTGCTCACGGATCAGCCGGGGGGACAGCAGCAGGCCATCAGTGTAAGCCACGTCTTCCCCCAGCACGATCCCATCGGCGCCCGCCTCCAACGCCTGACCCACCTGGGCCAGCACCCGGTCCAGCTGTAGGAACCATAACCCCTCGACCTCCACCGGAAACTCGCCGCCCGGTCCTGCCCACCGGTCCGCCCCACATGCCCCGGCGGACGGGTCTCCCCGGCCCGTGTGGTGGTCGCCCGCGGCGGCCCCGGCCAGCAACATGATGGCCTGCGACCATCCCAGGGCTCCGGCCAGCCCCTGCCAGGGCCCATCCACCAGGGCCCACACGAAGAGGTCGCGGCTCGACCAGTATGCCACCTCCCGCAGCCAGGGCACACCTGGCACGGCGGCAAAATCCGCGTCCGGCGCGCACTCACCGCTGGCCGCGCACCCGGCGTGCGACCCCAGCTCCCCCGCTACCACGCCCACCATGTCAGCCCCCAGGCACCGAATGGCGGCTTCCTCGACCTGCCACCTCTCCGGCCCCTCCTGGGGAACGTCGCCCGGCTTCCGACCCGCCAGGGCGGCCACCAGTGGCGGAGCGAGCTTGAACTCCCCCCGCGGTACCCGGTCGGGAGGACAGCCGGCAAGGGCCATCCGCACCCGCTCGTAACCTGTCAGGGGGCCAGAGCCAGCATCCGCCGGGCACGCCACAGTTCGTCACCTTCCGGAGGAACGATGGGGATACGGGCCCCCTCCCTGAGCAACCATCTCCCCTCCCGGGTGAGGCACCCCACCACCGCGGCCCGGATGCCGGCCCCCCGCAGGGCGTCCAGCAGAGGCTCCGGGTCGGGCACCGCCACCAGCAGCGAACCGCTGGAAACCAGGCGCAGGGGGTCTATCCCAAGCGCCCTGCAAATGGCATCCACCTCCGGCGGCACGGGCACCGCATCCGCGCGGACCTCCACTCCCAACCCGGTGGGGTGAACCATCTCCCAGACCGCTCCCAGCACCCCTCCCTCGGTGACGTCGTGCATGCAGGTAGCCCCGCAACCTACGGCGATCCTCGCCTCCGGGACCACGCTCAGGGACTCAAACAGGGACTGAGCACGGGCCAGGGTTTGGGCGGAAACCAGAGAGGCCAGTTCATTCGGGAAATCCGCGGCCAGTACCGCCGCCCCTTCGATGCCGGCTCCCTTGGTAAGCACCAGGGCATCACCCGGCCGCGGCCCGGTGGGCAACTGATAGCCGGGCCAGGGTTGCCCCAGGGCCGCCACGCACGCCAGGGGGGCAGGCAAGCCCGGCACCAGCTCTGTGTGCCCGCCGGCAATGGCCACGTTCAGCTTCTGACAGACCCCGTCTGCCTCGCTCATGAAGCGGGCCACGTACTCCTCACCAAATTCCGCGGGTACCAGCAGCGTGATGGCGACGGCCACCGGCTCTGCCCCCGCCGCGGCCAGGTCGTTACAGGCCACCTGGATACAGAGTTCCCCCACACGGGTGCTGCCCCCCGTGATGGGGTCCACCGAAATGACGCAGATGCCGCCGCCCAGGCGGAGAACGGCCGCATCCACCCCGATACCTGATCCCCGGACCACCTCCGGGCGCCTGGCACCCTGGTGACTCAAGACCAGCTTTTCCAGGATTGCCGGAGGTAGCTTGCCCCCCGCCGGCGCGCGACTCACCTGCGTAACCCCCCCTCACGACCGAGCAAGACCAGCAGGCGCTTGCCCGCCTCCCGACAGTTCTGCACCAGTGCCTCGATGGCGGCGGGGTCGGCCCCCTCCAGGTGCACCCCGGCCACGCCCACCACGGGAGAGCGGGTGACCCGGGCCAGCTCCTCTCCCAGGGGGCGGATCACTTCTTCCTCTTTGTGGGCCGGGAGGCTGATCACCGAAGAGGTCGAGCTGTACCTGCCCGGTTCCGCCAGGCTGGGCCGCGGGATGCTCACCACGACCGTGCCCACGTGGGGACGGTCGCCCCCGAAAAGCCCGATCACGTAACCATCATCGGTGCCCCAGGCACGGGCGCAAACCCGGAAGCGACCTTCCCCGGCCCAGGCCTCCCACTGCCCCAGCCGGTTGCCTGTGACATCCTCACCCGGCCCTTCCGGCTCGGCCTTACCGTGAGCGGTCAGAGCAGGGGTGAAGGGGGCCGGGAAGGGGCAGGCATCCGCGCTTTCGGCCCTCCAGCGCCGGGATAATCCGTGGGAGACTCCCAGGTGATCGAGGATTCGCCCCACCGTGTGATCCACCAGGTCACTCACGGATGCGGGCCGGATGTAGAAGGCGGGGGCGGGGGGCATGACCACCACCCCCAGGCGCGCCAGCCGCAGCAGATTCTCCAGGTGGATGGCGCTGAGCGGGGTTTCCCGGGGCAGTATGATCAAATGCCGGCGCTCCTTGAGGCAAACATCAGCCGCCCGGGTGATGAGATCGCCCGAGAAACCGTGGGCGATGGCGGCCACCGTCTTCATGCTGCAGGGCACCACCACCATCCCGTCAACCGGGAAGCTGCCGCTGGCTACGGGCGCGGTGAGATCGTCGGGAGCGTACACGTGCGCAGCCATGTCCCTCAATTGCTCGGGCTCGAGGCCCATTTCCTCCCTGAGGGTCTGCGCACCCCAGCGGCTGACGATCAGGTGGGTTTCCACCCGGGCCTGCCGCAGCACCTCGAGCAGCCTCACAGCGTACACCGCTCCCGAAGCTCCCGTGACGGCCACTATCACTCGCAATTGCCTTCCCCCATTGACATCGTTTCGACCTGGTGCGGCTTCCATCCTCGTCCCACCCGGCCCGAACCGGGCCCCCGGCCCAACGACGGAGAACCCGGACCGCCTTGCCGCTACCTGGCGCGCACGTACCCCCTGCTAGTAGCGCTGCCAGAGGGCGCGCGCCAGTTCGCGGGAGCGGGCCAGGATCGCCTCCTCATCCACGGTCTGGAACGTACGGTCACGCATAAGGATGCGTCCCCCTACCATGACGGTAACCACCGCCGACCCGGGTACCCCGTATATCAGGTGGCCCATGTAGTTGGTCTCCTCCAGGGGGGTGAATGGCCGGTAGTCCACCAGGATGATGTCAGCGAATCCTCCCTCGGTGATCTGCCCCAGGGCACGCTCCCAGTAACGGCGGGCCAGGCGGGCGTTGTTCACCCAGGTGATACGGCGCACATCTTCGCCGCCCACAACCCGCGGGTCGGCCCGACCCAGGCGGGCAACCATGACCGTGAGATTCGCCTCCCGCCACATGTCGAGGAACCCGTCCCCGCCCAGCACCACATTCACCCCGGCCCCGAGCAGGTCGGGCACCGGGGAGCTACCCACCGCATTGTTCATGTTGGACTGCGGGTTGTGAGCCACCGTGCACCCGCACTCCCGGAGAATGGCGATCTCCTCCTCACCCACCAGGACGCAGTGGGCGGCGATGCTACTCTCCCCCAGCACGCCTGCTTCCGCCAGGCGACGGACGGGATGCTTTCCGAACTGCCGCACGGTCTCGGCCACGTCCGCTTCCCCTTCGGCGACGTGGACGTGGAATCCCGCCCCCAGGCTGTTACCAATCTCGGAGGCCTCCCGCAGGGTTCCCTCCCCCACGGTGAAGGAAGCATGGAGTCCGAAGGCACCCCTCAGCAGCGATCCGCCTTCTCGGCGGCAACGCTCGATGAAGCGGCGGTTCTCTTCCAGCCCCCGGCGGGCTATGGCCGGCCCATCCCGGTCGGACACCTCGTAACACAGGCAGCCCCTCACCCCCATCTCGGTGAAGGCGCGCGCCACCTGGTCCAGGCTCCCCTCGCAGGCGTACGGGCTGGCGTGGTGATCGAACAGGGTGGTCACCCCGTGCCGGACGGCTTCCAGCAACCCCGCCATCGACTGGTAGTAATTATCCTCCGGCGTGAGGGCTTTGTCGAGCCGCCACCACAGTCGCTCCAGGATCTGGCGGAAGCCGGCAGCCGGTTCTCCCCGACCAGGGATGCCACGCGCCCACTGGCCGTAGAGGTGGGTGTGCCCAGTCACGAACCCGGGCAGGATAAGCATCCCGCGGGCATCCAGAAACGGCACCTCCGGGTAGCGGGCGCGGAGAGTGGCGGTCGACCCTACCTCTTTTACCAGTTCCCCTTCCACCAGCACCGCTCCATCGGAGAAAAACCGGTTGACCTCTTCCATGGTGATGAGGACCCCATTTCCCACCAGTGTTCTCGCCTTGGCGCCTTTCACGTCCGTCTCCTCCTTTCGCCTCGCCCTCCCGGCCACTCATGTCGCCGCCCCGGATGCGCGTACTCCCACGTAAAGGCCACGCCCGGCCCCGCCGCAGAACTCACCTTCCTCCAGGACCACTTCCCCTCGCGAAATCACGATCCGTGGCCACCCTTTGAGCTCCCATCCCTCGTAAGGAGACCAACCCAGCACCGCCGCCAGGCCCTCGGCGCCCACTTCCACGCGCCGCGTGACTTTGGGATCCACGAGGACGAGGTCGGCATCGGCTCCGGGAAGCAAATTCCCTTTGCGGGGGTAGAGACCAAAGGCGCGGGCAGCAGCGGTACTGGTGATTTCCACCAGCCGGGACAGGGGGATGCGCCCCGAGTGCACGCCCAGGGTATACGTCAGGGGCAGGATGGTCTCGAAGCCAGGCAGGCCCCCGGGGACGTGGAGGAAATCCCGGGCCCTGTCCTTCTGCCCGGCGCTGAGGGCACAGTGGTCCGTGCCCAGGAAGTGTACCTCGCCGGTGGCTATCCCCCGCCACAGGGCGTCCTGATCCTCTTTTTTCCGCAGGGGCGGGCTGGCGATGAAACGGTGACCGTCCCGCCGACCGTATACCGACTCGTCGAGGGCCAGGTAGTGGGGGGCGGTTTCCACCCATACCTCGCTGATGCAGTGTCCCCCGGCACCCGGCGAAGCCCCCCTGGCAGGTGCCGCCCTCATCAACGCCTCGCGGGCAGCCGCGACCGCTGCCAACCCCGCCCCGCTGGACAGGTGCCGGATGCATACGTGCGCACCCGCCAGACCCGCCAGGGTAAGCACCCGGCAGACGGCTTCTGCCTCTGCCACCGTCGGCCGGGAGTGCGGAAACCAAACTGCCTCCAGATGTCCGGCTGCCTGAAGCCGCGCCGTCTGCGATTCCACTATGGCAGCCGATTCGGCGTGGACGGTAGCCAGGGCTCCCGCCTGCCCGATGGCATCCAGGCAGGCCAGCAGAGACCGGTCGTCCAGCCCCAGACCCGGGTACACCATGTAAAGCTTGAACGAACGCACCCCGCGTTGAACCAGGAGGGGTACCTCGGCCAGGGCATCAGGATCGGCCGAACTCAGAGTCACGCTGAACAGGTAGTCTACCACCGCCCGGCCCTCGGCCTGAGCCATCCTTTCCGCCAGGGCCGCGCCGGGCGACTGACCGGGCCTCGGCTCGGCAAAATCTATCACCGTGGTGATGCCCCCGCGGGCCGCCGCCACCGTGCCTGTGAAGAAATCATCACAGGTCGCCGTGCCGTCTGCCAGAGGCAGCGATATGTGGACGTGAGGATCGATGAGGCCCGGTAGTACCACCAGGCCGCGGGCATCCACCACCTTCGCCGCCCCCGAAGCGCCCAGGTTCCCCAGGGCCACGACCAGTCCGCCCCGCACGCCCACGTCGATTTCGCCCCAATCCCCAGGTCCGAATACCCGTCCGCCCCGCACCACCAGGTCAAATCCGCCCATCCCTACTTTTCACCCCCCTCAGGGGCGTTCGGTATTACTTAACAGTTCGCCCTGCCGGGTTGCGTTTCCTCTGGAAGTAAAATAGCGCGGGCCCTTGCGGACCCGCGCCTGCTTGCGGTGAGCAGGTCTGTAAGCCGAATTCTGTGCCCCCGGAGCCGGCCGCACCGGCTACCGGAGCGGCAACCATCCGTCTGGGACCCCGGTCACCCGGGGCCTCAAGCGACCTAACCCGGGGAGTCCGCGGGCCACATCATCCTCCCCCTACTTGGTCTTGCTCCGGGTGGGGTTTACCTAGCGAGCCGGTCGCCCGGCCCCTGGTGGTCTCTTACACCACCGTTGCACCCTTGCCGTTCGGACTGTCGCCCTCCCGGCGGTTTCTTTCTGTGGCACTATCCCTGGGGTCGCCCCCGCTGGACGTTATCCAGCACCCTGCCCTTTGGAGTTCGGACTTTCCTCGAGCACGACCTCGCGGTCACCTGTGCTCGCAGTTGCCCGACCTGCTCTTTCGACAACATCAGGTTAGCACGCCGGGCTCGCGACGTCAACCTGGCAATGCGCACACCTGGCAATGCGGACACTGGAAAGGACACCTGGCAATGCGGACTCCCGGACATTACAGCACTGACAACATGCACCACGGTATCGCCGAGCAGCACCAGCGCATGTGGCGGAGAACTCACCGTGGCAGGAGCAAGGCCCCGCCACGTCGAACACACAGGGTAAGCCGGCACTCAAGGGGGTAGCCGGTCTCGAGCTTTTGCGCGGAGGTTGATGTTGCATGGACGGTCCGCATCAGACTGCTTGGCCCAGGCCGAGGAAGCTGGTTCTGGTACTGTTTGCAGCCGTGCTCCTCTGCGGCACACTGGCCGTGTCAGCCGGCGTCCACGCCCAGGGCCTGGTACTCTCTACTCCCTACCCGGGCGTGGTGGCCAGGCCGGGGGAAACCCTCACCTTTCCCCTCCACCTTTCGGTGCGGGGCCTGGGGGACCAGAAGGTAACCCTGCAGGTCACCGGACAGCCCAAAGGGTGGGAGGTTTTCCTGTTGGGGGACGGCCGGCAGGTGTACCAGGTGTACGTGCCGGCCGAGAAGGGGCAAGAAGTTGAGTTGCAGGTGAAGGTCCCCGAGGACGCCCAGCCCGGCGAAGGACGCATAGTGGTGAGTGCCCGTTCGGCTGCGGGAAGTACTGCCCTGCAGGTAAGCATCCGGGTGAGCACCGAAGAGGCAGGCCCTGACCGGATGGTGACCCAATATCCCTCCCTCACCGGACCCAGCAACGCCACCTTCCGCTTCCGCGTCGATCTCACCAACAACGGTTCCCGGGAACGCTCCTACAGCCTGAGGGCCCAGGCTCCTCCCGGATGGCAGGTCACCTTCAGCCCGGCATATGAGAACAAGCAGATCGCCAGTCTGAGCCTGGGGGCGGGAGAAACCAGGGGCCTTGACGTGGAAGTGAAACCTCCTCAGAAGGTGGCGGCCGGCCGCTACAACATCGTGGTGGAAGCCCTCTCCGGGGCCAGCCAGGCCTCCGCCAGCCTCGAGGTGAACATCGTGGGGACGTTCGAACTCCGGCTGAGCACCCCTTCGGGGCGCCTGAGTGCTGAAGCCAACCCGGGCCGCGAAAGCCCGGTCAAGCTGGTGGTGGAAAACGCCGGGAGCGCCGACCTGGGGCCGGTCACCTTTTCCTCCAGTCCGCCCCGGAACTGGTCGGTGCGGTTTGATCCGGAAACCATAGATACTTTGGCCGCCGGCGAAAGCCGCGAGATCACGGCCTACATCAAGCCGGATAGCCGCGCCATCGCCGGCGATTACCTGGTGAGTATCAGCGCCAGCGCCCGGGGGGCCTGGGAGAGTGCTCAGTTCCGGGTGACGGTCCTCACCCCCACGGCCTGGGGGATGGTGGGGATCGCGCTGGTGGCGGCGGTGATGGCGGGGGTATGGGCCACGTTCCGCAAGTACGGCCGCCGCTAGCGGCACGGGGCAGGGTCCGAGATGGCAGAGGTCATCGTTTCCCTGCGGGGGCTGACGAAAAGATACGGTAGCCTGGTGGCGGTGGATCACCTGGACCTGGACATCTACGAGGGCGAGGTGTTCGGGCTGCTGGGGCCCAACGGGGCCGGAAAGACCACCACCATCCTCATGCTCCTTGGTTTGACCGAACCCAGCGAGGGGACGGTGAGGGTGGCCGGTCACGATCCCACCCGGGAACCCCTGGCAGTGAAGAGGCTCGTGGGATACCTGCCGGACAATGTGGGGTTTTACGAAGACATGACCGGACGGGAGAACTTGCGCTACACGGCCCGGCTCAACCGCATCACACCCCCCGAGGCAGAAAGGCGGATCGCGGAATTGCTGAACACCGTGGGATTGGGTGCGGTGGGCGACCGCCCGGTAAGGGAATACTCACGCGGCATGCGTCAGCGCCTGGGGCTCGCCGATGCCCTGGTAAAGGATCCCCGCCTGCTGATCCTGGATGAGCCCACCCTGGGCATCGACCCCGAGGGGGTGCAGGAGGTGCTGGCCCTCATCGTCCGCCTGGCCCGGGAGGAAAAACGCACCGTTCTCATCTCCTCCCACCTCCTGCACCAGGTGCAGGAAATATGCGACCGGGTGGGGATATTCGTGCGGGGACGGATGGTAGAGCCCGGGCCCATCTCCATTCCGGACTTGCTGGCACGGGGCCAGAGCCTGGACCACATCTACCGTACGTACTTCCAGGGGGGTGACTCCCGGTGAGGCAGCTCGCGCTTTCCGGGGTGCCGGCCTTTTTCTCATCTCTCCAGGAAAAGGTGAGACGGCGGGCGTCCACCTGGTCGAGCGGCGGTCTGGGAGTAGTCTGCGCCAAGGAGATAGCAGACCACACCGCCAGTATCCGCTTCCTGATCCTCTTCCTGCTTGTAGGAGTCACGGGCCTGAGCAGCATGTACGTGGGAGCCCAGACTATCCGCCAAACCGTGGCCGAGGAAGGCAACCAGTATGTCTTTCTGCGGCTGTTCACCACCTCGGGGACGCTGCCCCCTTTCATTGCCTTCGTGTCCTTCCTGGGGCCGCTGGTGGGTCTGGCCATGGGCTTCGATGCCATAGTGGGCGAGCGCAACCGGGGTACCCTCAGCCGCTTGCTGGCCCAGCCCATATACCGCGACGACGTCATCAACGGCAAGTTCCTGGCCGGGACCGCCATGCTGGGCTGGATGATGGGGTCCCTGGGGTTGCTGGTGGCCGGCCTCGGCCTCATCCTCACCGGCGTTCCGCCCACCACCGAAGAGGTGGTGCGCGTCCTGGCCTACCTGGTGGTAACCGTCGTTTACGTGGCTTTCTGGCTGGCGCTGGGCATCCTGTTCTCCGTGATCTTCCGGCAGGCAGCCACCTCGGCGCTGGCCGGGATCGCCGTCTGGCTCTTCTTTGCCGTCTTCGCCCGGCTGCTCGCCGGCCTGATAGCAGATACCCTGTTCCCGGTGACCCAGGACTCTCCCGTGGATGTAGCTCTGCGCAACGCCCGCTGCCATCTGGCCCTCGGCCGTCTCTCCCCCACCGTCCTGTATGAGGAGGCCATCGTAACCCTTCTCAACCCCAGTATAAGGACGCTGGGTCCCATCCTGCTGGAACAGGTAGAAGGCGCCATTGCCGGGTTCCTCTCCCCGGGGCAGAGTATGCTTCTTGTATGGCCCCACCTGGTGAGCCTGGTCGCCCTCACCGCCGGAGTGTTCGCGGTCGCCTACTATCTCTTCATCCGTCAGGAAATCCGCGCCTGACCCGCTGCGGTCGTCATACAGCCCCAAGACTTTCAGCGACCGCCCCTCCCTGCCCGGGGGCAATTTGCTAACGGGTTGCTAACGCGGCCCGCTGCAAGGGCTCTCTCCGTAGCCCTTACGGCCTCCTCCTGCGTGTCGGGAAGGACGTGGCTGTAAATGTCAAGCGTGATCTTCACGCTAGCGTGCCCCAGGCGCTCCGACACCACCTTCGGGTGCACACCCTGCCGCAGTAGCAAAGTGGCGTGCGTGTGCCGTAGGTCGTGGAGGCGGATCCGGGGCACGCCCGCCCTCTTGCAGCATGCGGTGAAGGCTTTGTGGACGTTCATGTTGAACAGAGGACCGCCTTTTTGGTTGCAGAACACCAGGCCGTAGTCGCGCCAGTCAGGCCCGTCCGTGTGGTTGAGGGCTTACTTGCGGAGTGGTCATAGATGGCTGAAGAGAGCACCCTAACCAGCGCCCATGAGGCAAGTGTTCGCTCGGTGCTGGTCGGCGAATTGATCAAAGACTTAGAAATGTCCTTGCTGGCGGGCACCGATCCGCTCAAGGTGATTTTACGGTACATGCCTGCGTTGCTGTCCCTTCGCGCATACCAGGAACATAGATTGGCAACAGATATGAGTAAGCGTCAAACTGTACCCACCTGGCGCGCTGCCAGCTTGCCAAGATGATCGTGGTCGGTCGGCCCCAACTGGTTCTCGATGACCACCACGCGCCCGGACTCCACTTCTCGACCCACAAGGTCCGCGTAGAAGTCGCCCACCTCTCCCTCCGACTCCGTGATCTCAAGCTCCACTCCCAGGGCCTCGCACAGGAGGTCGATGTTATCCCTCAGCCAAGGCGTGAAGTCTTTCGCCTCATTCGCCCACACGTCAGCGGGGTCAAGCCGCTTGAGCTTGCCAAGTTGCCTTACCACCGGTCCCCCTCCCCCTTCAAACGTGGCCCGTGACCCCCGCACTCACTCGGCCGAACATTAACCGAACCGGGGCCTTAGCTTCGGTCGCACCACCAGGAATCCCACACAACCGGCCGAGTTGCTGGACGCACCGCGGCAGCAGCATTCAACCTAAGCTTACCACCGCTGCTCCGTCAAAAGGCGACGGACCAGCCCACAACTCACCCACGCCCCACGACCCCCTCCAGATCGGCCAGCGCCCTCCGGTACTTCTCCCACCGCCTCCGGTCGGCGTCCGTCGGCTCCGGTATGCGGGACTCGTCCAGGTTGTCCCGCAGGTCGGCCAGCTTCACCCGGAGCGCCATGGGATTGGCCTTCACCCGCCCGAGGTAGGCGCCGTAGTCCTCCCCCGGCCTCCGTGTCAGGGCCTCAAGGGCCTCCAGCACATCCGCCGGAAAACCGAGGTGGCCCAGCTGCTCCAGCGTCACCCCGCCGTCTTCCACCGCGTCGTGCAGCACCCCGGCCGCCATCTCCCGCAGGTCCCCGAGTTGCAGCATCACGCGCAGGGGGTGGAGTACGTACGGCGCGCCGCCCTTGTCCGTGCTCCCCCGGTGCGCGGCCACCGCAAGAACTATGGCAGACTCAAGTAGCGCTTGCTCTCCGTCCAGGCCCGCCACCTCCCCTCCCTCCGGCCCCCGCCGCCGCCAGCTGCACCGGGCGGGGGCCCGCGCGGTCGGTGTTACGCCACCGCCCTCCCCAGGCGCAGCGGCTCATCCCGCCCGAGCCCCAACAGGCCGTCCTGACCGTGGTTCGTGGCCACCAGCATCGCGTCAGCCCTCGACACCGCTACCACGGCCAACCGCGCCGCCACATCTTTTCGAGGACTACTCCTGCGAGGGCATCCTGCATGTACTGCATGGACAAGGTCCTCAACAGGAATTGCCGTTTGAGGAATTCCTCGTTCAGGAATTCCTCCCTCCTGAGGAGTCCACCGCAGGTGTCCCCTGCCTCGGCCTGCGCCTCCTACTGTCCCACCGTTGCCGGAGTACACCCGCAACCCGAGGGATCGCACTCGAGGGAACTACAGGAAGGCCAGGGCAAACGCTTAACCATCCATAGGCCGGCAGCGCTCGACTCCTGGCCATATCCCCACCCGCAGGAATTCCCGCTTGAGGAATCCCTCGCTCAGGAATACCTGTGCGGGGAGTTCCCCAGCTAGGCGCCGAGCTGTCGCTACCTCTCCTTCAGCCCCCTCAGGTTCGCCGCGGCAAGGTAAGCCCTCGCCCAGGGGGCCTCGGCCTCGTCACTGAAGAACATTTCCCCGCCGGCCAGGGCTGGACCCGCCACGCCCGCCTCAACAAGCAGGACTACGGCCGCAGCAGCAGACCTCAGCAGCACCCTCACGTCCAGATCCCTCTCCCCAGTTGTCCGGTCCCCGGGCACGGCTCCCCGGCGGCCCACCCAAGGCCCGGCGAAAACGTACTCGCACGGAGGGCACCGAGAAGGTACTCACAAATGCTGTTTATCTGTCCGCGAAAGCGGTGCAGCTTCACCCCCGCTCTGCATCACGGCGGGCCGCCTGGCCCTCCGCAGACAACACCCCCACAGAACCCCGAGCGGGCGGAAAACCGCCCGCAGCCCGTCAGTATGGTAGCCTAGACGGGCCGCACCCGCAGCGAGTGGCCGCACGGCCTCGCCTTCAGCCGCGGGACATCTAGGACCATCCGGTTGCACATCGTCCCAGCAACGCCCGCTGAACGATGCCAAGAGCCACTCGTGAGCAAGTAGTCACCAACATACCCCGGCCCGGAAGCGGGGCCAGAGGTCCTGGGGTACCATGCTGTTGGAGACGGTACCACGTCTACTACCCAATCCAACTTGCTCCGCTATCTACTATAGCAACGCACTCCATGGGGGGTCCAGAAAAACCCCACCACACTGGTGACACCACAGAAAGCCGGCATCATGTTCCTCAGAAGCCTTATCCTCGCTGTAAGCCTGCTCCACAACATACTCACCGATGAAGTAGTCACCCTGCATGGCGCCACAATTGGGACAGACCTGGCGCCAGTACCGCTGTCTGGCAAGCTTGCTGCTCGCATACTCAAGCCTGATGCCATGGCTTCGCATCAAGGCCAACGCCTGTCTCGGGAACGTAGCCCACTCCCATATCCGCCAACTATCGTCAGCCCTCCAGTACGCCACCCGCATCGGCCTACGACATCGCCAACAAGGATACTCATTCAACAGCACAAGCACCACCTTGTGCAGTGGCGTATGGCAGCTTGGACACTTAGGCGTTGGACACTCAACCCCTACCACCTTGTAGCACTGAAAGCCTTGAGCTGCCTGCAAGAAGCCTTCCACTGTCTTCTCGTCAGCTTTCGCGCAAAACACGGGTATGTTCGCCGCCGAATATACTTGCCAGGCCGCCTCTTCGGGCTCGTGGGTTACCACAACCTCCACGACCCGCAGCACCCCACCCTCGTAATCCAACAAAGCAATGTCGGGACGGACATCACCCAACGAGTACTCGAGCTCAACCCTTTCCACCCCGACAAGGATGTCCAAGCTGTGCTCACGATGGCAGACCCGGCAGGTCCAGGCCACAAGAAAAGCTGAGCGTTCCCGGAGACGGGCGCGCAGGACAGACCCCAGCGCAACCTTCGCTGCCTGGTGCAAAACGCTCTCTAACGTGCAGCTCGCCGCGCCAGACTTGTGAGCGAAGTGCTTCCTCCTTTACTGACCGGCCCGAAGCACAAACGGCTCCGTACACTGGGGACAATAGTACTTCTCCCCTCTGACAGCTTGTTCGACCGTCACAACGCGCCCACAAGCATCCAGAGCAACCGGGTACATCAGCCTTTCCACCATGGCACCACCCCAAGACCTACATCGTGTTAAGCCAGAGCCGATGACCGGGTAATTCAACACCAGATGGCGACCCCAGAGGGCGGTCCGCCGTCGTCACCACCAGCTGGTCAAGGAGCGTTGTGCGCGGTGGCGAGCAGCACCCAAAACGGTTCCACCTGTGTCAGCCCCCATATGCCCGGCATCTGCCGCCTGCGCGAACAGTTGCCGTACTGACCCCCCGGCAGGGGGCGAGCACCACACCGCCAACCTTAACCAGCAAGGCGGGCATAGCCCGCCGGGCCGGGGGGCAGCAGGACCCAAAAAGGAGCAGCTTCCGTTCTCCCTGCCGCACTTGAAGAGAGAGCTCTTTCTCGCCCTCTCATAGCCGGCGGACGGCGCTGCGGATATCGTCGTGAGGGGATCCGCCGGCCGCGTTCTCGCTGCTCTTTGCGCGGCGCTCGGGCTCGAGGGCCCTGCGGCTGAGGGTCGAACTGCCGTGTGGTGGAAGCAAAAAGAAAACCCCGGTACCACCCGCCGCAAAACAGGCCTCCGGGCTGTGGCCGACCGAGTATCACTCCGGGTAATGCCGACGGTTAACACGGTCCAGCTAGTAACTTTCAAGGCGCGCTCCGGCGACCAGGCAGCTTCTTGGCTGTCCTCTTCTGGGCAGGGGCAGCCAGACGGTGCCGTCGGTCCCGCCCAACGGGCGGCAGCGACCTCTCAAGAACTCAGCTCCCACCCAAGCACAAATGGTGGCGTCAAGGGCATCTTCATAACCCTTGAAGGCCGGTGTCTTCGGGCGCGCCGCCCTCAAGAATGAAGGTTCTGGCAGCCTCCCCGCGAGCTCGACTTCCCCGCTCAAGCCTCTGTGAAGAAGGGTCATGGACTCGACGAGTCTTTCCCAGCGCCGGGCTGGGGTGTCCTTGGGCCAGTAGTCATGGCGCCTGCTGGTCTTGTAGGGCAGGCGGTAATCGAGCTCGAGAAGTTCAATGACTGCGGGATGAGGATACGTTTCCAGGAATAGGGGGCGCTCGGTCGAGAAGCAGACCTCGTTGGTCGCGAGTTGGTACCCAAGGCCGGTAAGGGTCTTGTATATACCCAAAGAAACCCCACCCGGGCGGTTCGGGTTCGGCGTGTGCGTGGTGGCACCTAGTCTCCCGTATTCCCGCGCCACCTCCTGATCCGCCAGTCTGCGCCCGGCTATGGGCTGGCTGGACAGGGGGATGTCGATGCTGATCAGCGGCCAGGATCCCAGTTTCCGGGCGGTGGCTTCGAGAACCTCCCGCAACCCCATTTGACCGTGAGGTGGCGGCTTGTCCCACCTAGGGGTGGCTCCGTCCAGGACCTGCGCGTACTCCACGAACGAACGAGCCGTCACCAGGAGGCGCGGCCGTGAGGCTGGTTCGCAGGAGAGCAGGCTGATGCCCGAGGGGCATCCTGCCGACCAGGCCGCGTCAATTCCCAGCACGCACGGCACGCACCATCACCTCGACTGGCAACGCTGCCGCTGGTGTGTCTACATTTCCATCGCCAGGGCGCCATTTCCTCCTGCCTACCTGGGGCGACTTGAAGGGGAGAACTTCTTGACCCAAAGCCTGGCCACCTTTGCAGGGAATTCACAGCACGTCTAAGAGGCCGGGGGATGGCCCATCGGGATCAGGGCTGCCCTCGAGCGCTGAGAGCACCGCGGTCGGGCGAATGAGTCTGGGGAACTGCTCGGGCCCACCACAAGATCAGGCACCGGCCGAACTACCTGGTCACGGGGGTGCGAGACTGAGGCAGGCGCGCGGCGCCCCTCCGTAGAAGCGCGCATAAGTTCAAGATATACCGTCGCAAGGAAACGGGGGAGTGGGTTCCACCCCACCCAGTCACAGTGTGTCCCGACGCACTACCGCACCCTTAAACGGGCAGTACCCTGCGCCGTACCCGCTGCCGACCAACCACCACAATGCTCCTGGACAGCTCCGCCCCGGGGACGGCTACCATGACGCACCCCATCATGGTCTCGGGCTCGCTGAAGTTGCCTCCGCGGAAAAGAACCAGGCCCGGGTGGCCAACACGCGCCAGCGCCAGAAGACGGGCATAGTCCAGATCGGCCGTAACACCACCCTCTCCTCACACCACGCGCGCCCCACGATCTCCCCGTCCGAGGCAGACCCTAGGCCAACCTCAAACGCGTGGACGGCGTCGTGCCCGCGCTCACGAAGCCAGCAGGCAAGAGAGGCCGAAAGCGGCATGTCGACCAGGAACTTCACCGAGCAACCTCCACCGTCTCCTCTTCGGCCAGGAACGCGGCATACCTCAGTACCGCATCGATATCGGCACGCTCGAGATAGGGGTACGCTTTCAGTATGCTCTCCCGACTCTCACCGGCGGCGAGAAGTCCCAGCAAGCGCTACACGGGAAAACGAAGGCTCCGGATGCATGGTTTTCCACCACACACCTTCGGTCGGGTCGACCGTAATGCGTTCGAAAACCTCCATGTCCCATTGCCTCCCGGGCCAGCTCCGCCCGCAGATTCAACAGCCCTACGAGATCAGTTCAGGAGACGAACAAACTCCTCCACAGAAAGCCCGGCATCCGCCAAGATCCGCCGCAGCAGGCCCGCCTTGAGCTCACGGTGGCGCGGAACCGTAACAGGCTTCCGGCCGGGGCACAGAAGCCGCATGTGGCTGCCACGCTGCCGGACAACGGTGTAACCCACTCGCCCCAGGGCTCGCACCACTTCGTCGCCAGATACTACGGGCAATGCAGGGCTCAAACAGCCACACTCCCGACAAGCACCCTGCGCGGAGGAGGCGCTTCCCTGCCCTCAGCCCGCAGTTCCTCAAGACACAGTTCTATAGCCTCGCGGATATTGGCCAGGGCCTCCTCGACAGTATCCCCCTGGGTGTAGCATCCCTCAAACGCGGGGCACACCACGACATACCCACCCCGTTCGTCCTCCTCGATGATCACCGGGTAAACCACGGACCACACCCCCAGCATATTCTAACCCATCAGAAGCCGAAGCGCGAACACCGCATCCCAAGACCCCAGACGCACGGGGTGCCCACCCCCGCGCCGTGCCAACATCGCCATCTCGGTAGCCCCGTGACTGACAGCACGCCTGCCTTGAGCGCTGACGACGCGATCCGCAACCTTCTCCACAACGCGGGGCTTCGTTTTACCGCCAGGCCTACGCCCCGGCCCGGACAGGTACCCGTCAGGGATCTCCTGCAAGCAGAAACCCCGCGGGCTTTCCCGCGGGTGAGAGCGCCCGGCCCACCGGGCGTTCACGTTATGCGACACAGGCAGGCGGCCTTAGCAGCCGGAGGATCACGCATCACTCCGGGCGGCAAACGCCGCCTGCGTCGGTTAATGAACGTTCCCGCTTGACCTTATCGTGCGGCCCCAGAGCGGGATGCACTGACCAGGGTAGGT
This sequence comes from Bacillota bacterium, assembly GCA_040757085.1. NCBI lineage: Bacteria > Bacillati > Bacillota > Bacillota bacterium. Next base: position 53,021 of record JBFLXJ010000003.1, read on the forward strand.
CCCCTCAGAGCATCTTTGCCATCTTCAGTGCCCGCGTACCTCGTAGGTTGCGTGGGGATCGAACTCCGGCCCGTCCTCCGATGTAAATCGACCGTCGGGCGCTTGCCGCCCGAGGATCATGTGCAAAACCCTAGGCCAAAACTACCCCACGGCGCGCAGCCCCGGCCAGCAAAGTCGGCTCCGCCCAGACCGTGGCCTAATCGCCTATTGCCTGACCCAGGGTTGAGGAATCCAGCGCCTCGATAACCGTCATGAGGCGGAACGCCATAAGCCCCTTGGCCTCAGGGCGGATAGCACAGCCCGGCTCGTCCTCTTCCGTCAGGGCTTCCACCACGTACCGCAACAACTCCGGCTGGCGCCAGCGGATGAGCAGATCCCTCGCAGCCCGGTCCAGCACCTCCGGTCCCTTTCCCACAAGCCGCTTGAGCTCCTTCTCCTTCCGCCTCTCAAGCCGCTCCAGCAACTCCTCCGTCACCGTTGCAGGCCTGCACCCGGCCCGGCACATCATGCGCCACACCGCCACTCCCAGGTAAAGCAGCAGCTCCCTCTCGTCCTGGTTCAGAAAGTCGTGATCCACCGCCAGCAGGTAGGCCAGGACCACCGGCTGCTCAGCCGTCATCTCCTCGACCCACCTCTCGGCGTCCCGCTGCGAGGCGCAGCACATCTCCTTCCAGGTCGCTTCCACCGTGAGCGCATCGACAGGTCGCACCGCACCGTCCCCCTCCCAAACCCCACCAAGCCCTACAACATTGGAACCCAGGAGCCCCGCGCCTATTCTACCAGTCCGCCATTCCCGAGGACCAGCACGAGCCCAGTTCACACGCGATGGCCCGGAGGTCCGGCCTTCCTGACATCAGGAGCGCAGCGGGAAACCGCACCGTCGCAAAAGCCCCAGCCCAACGGCACATACTGTGCTCGCTGAGGCAGGCCCGCAGGGCCGCCATGCGTCGGCACCGCTCCTCAAGCGGCCATTCCTGCCGCCCGAGGACATCGGCAAACCCCGCCGGTCAAGAGAGCTAACGAAGACGGACCAGTTCGGCGGCCGACTGGCCGTCCTGCCTGCCACGATTACCGCGTAACCCACGTATCTGGTATAATGACCCGAGGGGTGATTGCCGTGAGGCGCCGACCCGAGGCTACCGTATATCTGGGAGAAGAGCTTTTTCGCGCCCTGGAAGAATACCGCAGCACACTCAGCGTCCCTCCCAGCGCAAGCGCACTCGTTCGTGAGGCGCTCCGCAGGTTCCTGGAAGACGCAAGAGAAAACGAAGAAACCCTGCCTCCCCGCGCGTGGGTCCGAGCTACCGAGCCCGTGATGGCACGGCTGGCTGCCAATGGGATAGCCGTGAACACCGAAGAAATTCTGCACAGCATCGCCAAGGCAGAAGAGGATCGCGCGCAACGGGCTCTGGGGATCGAGCCATGAAAGCGGTCGTGGACGCTTCCGCAATCGTCCGCGCCGTGCTCCCTGGCCAGCCATACCACGCCGAGGTGCGCAGGTGGCTGGCTGGAGTGACGGAACTTCTAGCCCCCCACCTGTTACCCTTCGAAGTCACCACCGCCATCAGGCACCTGGAATTCACAGGCGTCGTCCCTCCAGATGCCGCAGAAGCCGCCCTGGCAGAGGCGCTCAGACTTCGGGTGAGGCTCTGGACCCCGCGCAGCCTCTACCTTCAAGCGCTCCGGCTGGCGCGCGAACTTGGCATTTCCCGCACACACGATGCTGCGTACCTGGCCCTCGCCGTGCACGCGTCTTGCCCACTCTTCACCCTGGACGAGCGATTCATCAGAAACGCTACCACGCACGGATATCCAGTGCGCCACCCGGCTCATCACCCCTCCCTAGAACCGACCAGCCCAAGTTGAGGCGAACACCGACGGCGTCTGACCCAGGCTCACCGCAGCTGAGCACAAAAGCAACCCGCCGCAAGTGTCCGATATCTCATGTTGCCAGGCGACCCAGGGAGCTGCCATTACCTCAAGCGCCAACCCATCACAGACCCCGGTAAGCTTCCTTCCGGTGCCTCACCCGGTACACGATGACCCGAAGGGCCTCATCGTCGACCTCGTAAACTACCCTGTATTCTCCCACGCGCACCCGCCACGCGTTATCCGAGCCGACTATCTTCCTCGCCCCAGGAGGCCTCGGATCGAGAGCCAGCCCACGCAGGCAGGCAATCACCTGCCGAAAGACCCGTGCCGGCAGGCCCTCCAGGTCTTTCCGCGCTGCTCTCTCCAGAAAGACCTCATACATCCGAGGCGCGCCCCGCGAGGAAATCCTCCAGGCTCTGCAGGTCCAACGGCCTCTTCCGAACCTCTTCCAACATCCTCAAATCCTCAAGGTCCTCGAGGCGCTCGAGCATCTCCCGATAGACTTCAATGTCCAGTATTACGGCAGTGGCCTTGCCGTCCTCCACCACCAACCGCGGCACCCTGCGCGGCATACCCATCTCCCCCAAAGCTGCGCTGGCGGTACTAGAGTAACACCGGACCACACCACTTGCAACCCCCTCGCTCTTTCTCATCAGGTGCTCGTACTGCTGCTCGATTTCTTTCCACAGCGAGGATGGAGAGTCGAAAACGTCCTCGAACTGCCCCAGCCCACCGTAGCTCTTCATAAGTTCAACCGGT
>JBFLXJ010000004.1 GCA_040757085.1 Bacillota bacterium
AGATCGAGCCGGCGCTCGTGTCGCTGGGCCGGGTTCAGGAGGTCCTGGCCTGGACCGAAGATTGGACGGTCGAGGAGCCCACCGCCCCGACCGCACTCCCCGACCACCCGCACGCCATCGAGGTGCGGGGCCTGGATTTCGCGCTCGGTGACGTCCCCATCTTCCGAAGGTTGTCCCTGCAAATCGAGCGCGGAGTGACTACGGCCGTGGTCGGCCGAAGCGGCCTGGGCAAGAGCACGCTTCTGAACATCATCCTCGGTCTCTACCCCGTCCCGCCGGGCAAGGTGTTCCTCTTCGGCCGCGACGTGGCCACGATGCCTCTTTCCGAGCGCATGGGGTTCTTCGCGGTGGTGGAGCAAGAGCCGAGGTTTCTGAGCGGGGGTCTGGATACGGAGCTCGCTTTTTCCCATATAGAAGCAGACCTTGCGGGCGTGGCGCAGAGGCTTGGGCTGGGCGAGTTTGTGGAGGGCCTTCTTTCGCGCCAGATCTCGTCGGCAAAGCTCTCCGAGCTTTCGGGGGGTGAACGCAAGCGGCTTGGCATCCTGCGGGGCCTTTTGCGCGAGGCTCCGGTGCTGCTCCTCGACGAGCCCACCGCGTTTCTCGACGAGGAAACGGCGGAACGAATCCTCGCTGGGATCAGCACAAACTTCTCGGGGAGGACAATAGTGGTGTTCTCCCACGATCCCCTGGTCTTGCGGTACTGCCAAGCGGTGGTGGACCTGGCGGCCACGCAGGAGCACGGGGCGAGTTCTTAGCCCAACTTCACCCCCTGAGGTTTGGGGTAGTGGCGGGCGGGCCGTCCGCTGCGGGCTTTTCCTCGGGGCTGAGGCCGAATACCGCATCCACATCACCGCACACCGCCTGTGCCTCCATATGCAGCGCACTGCGCCCAGCGCCATATGCCGCGCGCCCCCTGCCGCACCGCCTGCGGGCACTACCCGTGGTCAGCATCCTCTGCTGTTGCAGCGCGCCGGGGCCCGTGGTAAAATGCCCGCCGGGGGTGAACGCCCTTGCCACAGAGAAACACCGCAGCCAAGCGGGCGCGCCAGGCCGAGCAACGCCGCCTGCGCAACGCCGCCATCAGATCGTCCATGCGTACCGCCATTCGCCGTTTTCGGGAAGCCCTGGCCTCGGGCAACCTGGAGGAGGCAAAGGCACGGTTGCAAAAGGCCATCAGCATGGTGGACAAAGCTGCCACCAAGGGTGCCATCCATCGCAACCAGGCCGACCGGCGGAAAGCCCGGCTGCAGAAGCATTACAACGTAGCCCGGCAACAATCGGCGGAGCAGGCAAGCTAGCTCCCCGCGGCCCTCGCCCAACCGCGGGAAGCCCGGTCTCCTCTTCGTCGCGTGCAACCGGCCAATATGGCCGGGAAATTAGCCTGCCCCGATGGTGCGAAACAGGAAGTCTTCCAGCGCCTGCCGGGGGGTCATCCGGCCCGTTTTGATCAGAAAATCGGTTTCGCCCAACCGGCCCAACGCGAATTCCAGTTCCTGGGTCGAAAAGCCGCGGGCCCGGGCAGCCGCGGCCTTCACGCCCGCGGCACTGGTCTCCATCAACCGGGCCACCTCTGCCGGCGAGCGGACACCCTCGCGGTGCAGGTAGGAGTACAGGAGAAGCGACCTCGCCTGCCAGGCCAGCGTCCCCAGGACGCGCAGGGGGTCGGTCCCCTGTTCCAGCAGACGGGAAAGGAAGTCCAGCGCCCGCGCCAGGTCACGGTTGGCCCAGGCGTCGGCCAGGGTAAATGGTGCTGCCGGGCCCGGGAAAACGTGTTCGCGCAGATCCTCCTCCCGCACCGGCCGGCCCGGCTCCAGGGCCAAAGATAGCTTTTCCAGTTCTGTTTCCACCAGGTCGGGGTCTCCCCCGCACAACTCCGCCAGGAGCCAGGCCTGGGCAGGCCCCAGGCTGACGTTCCTGGCGCGGGCCCGTTCCCGCGCCCACGCAGGAAGGTCACTCCTGTCCACCTGGCAGGGCACCACCATACCGTGCTTCTCGCAAAGAGAACGCAGTCTCGTTCCCACCCGCCCGCGGGCTCGCAGGACCAGTACCGCCCAGGGAGGTGGATCCGCCAGGTACTGTTCCAGTTCGGCTACCACATCCGGGCCAGCCCCGTCCCCGCCGGAACCGGCCCCCAGGGTTACGATGGCCAACCGCCTCCCGGCAAAGAAGGGAACAGTACAGAGGAAGGCGATCGCTTCAGAAATCCCCTCGCCATCCCAGCGCGCGCAGCCGGTATCTTCCCCACCGGCGGGGAAACATGCCCGGCGCAGGGCAAGCTCCGCTTGCGCCGCCAGGGCCTCCGTGTCCCCTTCCAGCAGGTACACCGGCTTGAGTTCCGTCAGATCCCCGAGTTTCCTGGGTCCCACGCCTCCTGCTCGCCCCCCAGCACCGGCACGAACAGCCCGGCCGAGGTCAACAGACCCGCTCCCCCTTTTCCGACTGTGTCCACGGCATGGTGAATCCACCGGAAAATGTATCCGAACCGGATGGGAAGGTCAACCCAGAGGCAAGCCCTGGGCAGCACGAGGAACCCGGTACCGAGCCTGTGCAGCAGGGATGGCTGCCTGCCACGAGGAATGCTATTTGTGCTCCACTTTGAGGGAAGTGGGAGAGGGAGTCCATGCCCCTGGCACCGTCGCCCCGGCTGACCGGCGTCATTTCTACCCCGAGCGGGCAGATCACTCTGGAGGGACCCTTGTCGCAGGAAGAGCTGGCACGACTGGACATCGACCCGAGGCTGGACTGGTTCCGGCCCGCCTGGCGCCAGAAGCAGGCTCTGGAAGAGGTAGCCGCGATGGATGAAGGCCGGGTGTGGGTGGCTCGCCACGAGGACGTCATCGTGGGATACGTGGTCGTCCATCCCCCCCACCCTTTTGAGCGATGGGGACGCGACGGTATCCCCGGCATCCTGGAACTGGGTGCGGTGGAGGTCTCACCCTCCTGGCGCCGGTCGGGAGTAGCCACCGCCCTGTTCGGACTCATCGGGCAGGACCCGGCCCTTGAACACTACATAGTGCTGGCCACCGAGTATTACTGGCACTGGGATCTGGAACGCACCGGGCTGACCCGGGCCGAGTACCGGCGCATGCTGGAGAAACTCAAGGGAGTGTCGGGCGTCCAGCCCTGCCCCACCGACGACCCGGAAATCACCTCTCACCCCAGCAACGTCCTCATGGTGCGGATAGGGAAACACGTCCCGCGCGACCTCAGGGAGAAGTTCAACGATCTCCTGTTTGAAAAGGGGCAGCAACCCCGATGAGTGGTAGAGCAGGATTCGTGTGGACGGAGGAGCACAGGCATTACTTCTTCGGACCTGACCACCCCCTCCACCCCATCCGCCTGGAACTAACCATCGACCTCATCCGCACCCTGCACCTGCTCTCTCCCCTGGAGGTCCTCACCCCCACCCCCGCGACCAACGAAGATCTCTTCCTTATCCACAGTCCCGAGTACGTGGCAGCGGTCAGGGCCGCCCACCCCGATCGCCCCCACCCCGACCTGATCCGCTTTGGACTGGGAACCGATGACAACCCCCTGTTTGCCGGAATGCACGAGGCAAGCAGCCTGGCGGTGGGGGCCAGCCTCCTCGGGGCCGAGTTGATAGCGAGAGGGAAACTGGACCACGCCCTCAACCTGGCAGGAGGCCTGCACCATGCCCAGGCCGCCTGTGCCTCCGGCTTTTGCGTTTACAACGACGCTGCCGTGGCCATCGCCCACCTGCGCCGGCGGCACGGGTGGCGGGTGGCCTACGTGGACATCGACGCCCACCACGGTGACGGGGTGCAGTGGGCCTTCTATTATGAGCCCCAGGTCCTCACCATCTCCCTGCACGAGACCGGGCGGTTCCTGTTCCCGGGCACCGGCTTCGTGAACGAGCGGGGTGCGGGGCCCGGCTACGGTTACGCGGTCAACGTGCCCCTGGAACCGTTCACCGAGGATGCCTCCTGGCAGGAGGCATTCCTGGCCGTGGTCCCCCCGCTCCTGCGCCGGTTCGGGCCGGACATCATCGTCAGTCAGCACGGGTGCGACGGGCACCGTCTCGATCCCCTCGCCCACCTAGCCCTCACCACCGAAAGCTACGAACTGGCCGCCCGCACCCTGCACGCCCTGGCCCACGAACTGTGCGGCGGCCGGTGGCTGGCCCTGGGGGGAGGAGGCTACGACTGGCGCGTGGTGCCGCGCGTATGGACCCTTTTATGGGCCGAAATCGCCGGCCTTCAGGTTCCGCCCGCCGTCCCCACCAGTTGGGTGGAACGGTGGCAGGATCGCTGCCCCCAGCCCCTGCCCCACACTATGCGCGACAACCGGGCGGACCTCCCGGCCATTTTGAGGCGGGAGCAAATCGCAGACCGCAACCGGGCGACGGTGGCTTCCCTACTGGCCGGCCTGCCGGCAGAACTCAAGCCCCTGCCTTCTGGGGAGGTATGATCGATGCGTGCCATGGTGCTTCGCGCTCCCCGTCCCGCCGAAGACAGCCCGCTGCGACTCGAAGAAGTGCCCACGCCGGTGGCGGGACCGGGTCAGGTGCGCATAATGGTCAAGGCCTGCGGCGTATGCCACACCGACCTCCACACGGTGGAGGGGGAACTCACCCCCCGCCGCCTGCCCCTTATCCCTGGCCACCAGGTGGTCGGTACCATCGAGCAGGTGATGCCGCGCCCACCCCACCCGGGAGGCCAGCCACCCGACGCCGGTGACGTGGGTTCTGCCGCGCCCGGCACCCGAGAAACCGGACCTGGTGGGCCGGCGTGGCGCCCGGGGTCCCGGGTGGGGGTACCGTGGTTGCACTGGGCCTGTGGTGAATGCGAATACTGCCGGCGGGGCCAGGAGAACCTGTGCGAGCAGGCCCGCTTCACCGGGCTGGACGCGGACGGCGGCTACGCCGAGTACATGGTGGCCCCCACTCCGTTCGTGGTACCCATCCCCGACGCCTTTTCGGACATCGAAGCTGCCCCCCTGCTGTGCGCCGGCATCATCGGGTACCGCTCCCTGAGGCTGGCCGAAGTGCAGCCGGGCGAAACCGTGGCCCTGTTCGGCTTCGGCGCCTCGGCCCACCTGGCTATCCAGGTGGCACGCTACTGGGGATGCCGCGTGTACGTGTTCACCCGCTCCCGCGACCACCAGGAGCTGGCTCGCCAACTGGGGGCAGAGTGGACAGGCACCGCCGCGGAACATGCACCGTCGCCGGCTGATCGGGCCATCACGTTCGCCCCGGCCGGAGATCTCATCCCCATGGCCCTGCGGGCCCTGCGCCGCGGTGGTACGCTGGCCATCAACGCCGTGCACCTGGACCGCATCCCGAGCTTCGACTACCAGTTGATATACGGGGAACGCACGCTGCGCAGCGTGACCAACAGCACCCGGCAGGACGCCGTGGAGTTCATGGAAATCGCCGCGCGCATCCCTATCCGGGTAAGCACCCGGGTTTATCCCCTCGAGGAGGCCAATCGCGCGCTGCAGGACCTGAAACACCGCACAATCCCGGGCGCCGCCGTCCTGCAGGTGAGGTGAGGAGACCGAAGGGGCTATCGGTCTCTGCCGGTAGACCCATGAGCGTTAGGCACGAGGGGACCTGCCGGGCTATCAGTTAGCCTGGGCAGGCCCTTTGTTTGGAGGGGCGGATCAAGGGGGTGGTACGCATGGGTCGGCTGATCCTCAAGGAAGCCAGGCCCAGGGGAGAGTCGGAATGGTCGGGGGTTAGAGATGCCGTGGGGCAAATACTTAGGGAGGTGAAAGAACGAGGAGACGACGCCCTGCGTGAGTTTACGCACCGGTTCGATCGGGTAGACCGGCCCTCCCCTCTCGTCAGCCAGGAGGAGAGAGAGCAGGCCTGGAGCAACGTGCCCGCGGAAGCTGTCCGCGACCTGGAGTTCGTGGCCCAGCGCATCCGGGAGTTTGCACGCCTGCAACTCGCAGCTATGTCGGAGGTGGAAAGGGAGGTTCTGCCGGGCGTGCACGTGGGGCACCGCTTGATCCCCCTGGAGTCGGCGGCCGTATACGTGCCCGGGGGCAGGTATCCGCTGCCTTCTACTGCCCTCATGGGGATCATCCCCGCCCGGGAGGCGGGTGTCGGGCGCGTGATAACGTGCTCTCCACCGGACGCCCACGGGGGCATCAACCATTACACGTTGGTGGCCATGCAGATAGCGGGGGCCGACGAGATCTATTGCATGGGCGGGGCCCAGGCCGTGGCCGCGTTCGCTTACGGTACAGAAACTATCCGGCCGGTAGACATCATCGTGGGGCCTGGGAACCAGTACGTCACCGAGGCCAAGCGTCAGGTTGCGGGGCTGGTAGCCATCGACTTTCTGGCCGGGCCCAGCGAGGTGCTGGTGATCGCCGATCACACGGCCAACCCCGCCTACGTAGCAGCAGACTTGCTCGCCCAGTGCGAGCATGACCCCCAGGCCCGGGCGACGCTGGTTACCACTTCCCGGATGCTGGCGGACCGGGTTCTGGCCGAGCTGGCGTCTCAACTGGCCCTCCTGTCTACGGCAGAGGTGGCCAGGGCGTCTTGGGAGGCCAACGGTCAGGTGTGCTTGGTGACGGACCTTGAGGAAGCCGTGGCAGTGGCCAACGAAGTCGCACCGGAGCATCTGGAGGTCCACGTAGCCGATCCCAAAGGTCTCCTTCCCCGCCTGAGGAACTACGGATCTTTGTTCCTGGGGGAAATGGCGGCCGAGGTGTTCGGTGACTATGTATCGGGTCCCAACCATATCCTGCCCACCATGGGGACGGCCCGCTTCACCGGCGGGCTGTGGGCAGGGATGTTCGTAAAGGTCGCCACTCACCAATGGCTGTCAGCTGAGGGAGCAAAGACTCTTGCTCCCGTGGCGTATCGCCTGGGGATGCTGGAGGGGCTGGTTGCTCACGCAGCCGCCGCCAAGGTTCGCATGTCCTGACGGGCAGGCAGTGGAGACAGGGGCCTGGCCGTCCCACGGGCCAGGCCCGGCTTGGCGATCTGACGGGCCCAGATGCGCTCGTGCGGCCCATGGTAGGGATCTGCTGGTTCAGGCGACCCGTCAGGCGCAAGGGGGCCGGTTGATCCGGCCCCCCTGCAACGACGTCCACTCGCCCGCTGAAATCGTCCCTGCCGCCAGATCAGAATTCGTCGGGCGGATAGGGCGGGGTCTTGGACTCCTTCTTCTCCGGGATTTCGGCCACCAGGGCCTCAGTGGTGAGCATCATGGAAGCCACGGAGGCCGCGTTTTGCAGCGCGGAGCGGCAGACCTTGGCCGGGTCCACGATACCGGCCTTGACCATGTCCTCGTACTGGCCGGTGAGGGCGTTGAACCCGTAGTTGGGGTTGTCGGAAGCCCGAACCTTCTCCACCACCACGGAGCCCTCAAGCCCGGCGTTGGAGGCGATGGTGCGGAGCGGCTCCTCCAGGGCCCTGCGCACGATCATGATGCCCACCTTCTCGTCTCCGGTGGCCTCGAGCTTGTCGAGCTCAGCCTGGGCCCTCAGGTACGTCACGCCACCGCCGGCCACGATGCCCTCTTCCACGGCAGCCCGGGTGGCAGCCAGGGCGTCCTCGATGCGGTGCTTCTTCTCCTTGAGCTCCGTCTCGGTGGCAGCGCCCACCTTGACCACAGCCACGCCGCCCGCCAGCTTGGCCAGGCGCTCCTGCAGCTTCTCGCGGTCGTAGTCGGACTCCGTCTCCTCGATCTGCTTGCGGATCTGGGCGATGCGACCCTCGATGCGCTTCTTGTCACCCTTGCCTTCGACGATGGTGGTCTTCTCCTTGTTGATGCGCACCTTGTTGGCCTCGCCCAGCATGTTGAGGTCCACGTTCTCCAGCTTGATGCCGATGTCCTCGGAGATGAACTGGCCGCCGGTGAGGATGGCGA
>JBFLXJ010000005.1 GCA_040757085.1 Bacillota bacterium
GCCGGATCGGCAGACGAAACTGACTGTCTTGCGCCAGCGCGGCAACCATCAGGTCAAGGGCGGCCTGCCCTGCTTCTGGTGATGTTCACCTCGGGCGTTCTCGAGGTGGGCGCTATTTGACGCTTACTTAGTCGTGATCGCCCTGATGGGTACCCTCGGACAGCTGCGCGATGCCCTCGCCTCGAAGCTGCAGGAAGTCATCCAGGAACTGCGCCGCTGAAGGTGGAGCGGTTCCCGCAAGATCCCGGGAGGATGGGTCCGTCTCGGGGCGCACCCATACCCTCCCCCGGCTGAGTTGCCCGGGGGTGGTTGGCCTGCAACCTTCAGCACGTATTTACCGCTTGCTACCGCCAGGGCGGAAACTGACGGGCGAGCGGGGGGCGGCGGCAGTTGAATTCGCCCTGGTGGCGGGACTGTTGCTCACGTTGCTACTGGCCATGGTCGAGCTGGGCCTGGTGCTGGATGCGCAGCTGGTGGTGAGCATGGCCGCCCGCGAAGCCGCCCGCCAGGCGGCGGTGGACGGGGGAGCGTCCGACAAGGCGTACCAACGGGCGGAGCAGACGCTGCAGCTGGGAGCACTCGACCCGGCGCTGGCCACGGTGGAGATCTGGCCCCGACAGGCGAGTTACGGTACGGTGGTGCGTGCGCGCGTCTGCTACCCTTATACTTTCCTCACACACGCGTTGGAGTGGGTGGGAGGCCGCGTGCTGGAGCTTAAGGCGGAAGCGGTCACTCGCAGCGAGAAGGTGCGCTGATGCCTGGCGGGCTTGGGCAGGACACAAGAGCTGCTGTGGAATCCGTACCAGGGCGGCGGGGATACGGTCGCCGGACTTGCGAGTCGGGGGCGGTGCTGGTCCTGGTGGTGGCGTTCTTGCCCGTGCTGGTGGCGACCATGGCGCTGGTGGTGGAGACGGGGCGACTGTTCGTGGCGGCCCGCCGGGTGCAGGCGGCCTGCGACCTGGGTGCGCTGGCGGGTGCCCAGGAGGTAGATCTCGATCGGCTGGCACAAGGAGAGAGATACCTGGACGAGGAGCGGGCGCGGATAGAGGCGGAACGGATAACGAGAGAGAACCTGAGGGAGCTCGGTGGGGTGGCGGCGGAAACCGGCCGGGTGCACGTGTACGTCATCAACGTGGCGGGTGGCCCCACCGCCCACCCCCGCACGGGCCGGCTCATCCGCGATCCCACCGTGTCGGTGTGGGTGGAGGTGGTTGTTCCCGTGTACCTGGTCTGGTGGACATCGGAGGTGCATCTGAGTGCACACGCTGACGCCAGTGTGGTGGAAAAAAGATGCGCCCGGCGGTGAGAGGTGGGTGAAGGGGTTGGCTGGCTGCTGTTTGTGCGGGCGAGAGTAAGGGATGCAAGCTGCGACCCTGCGTACGACGTCTGCAGCCCGGGGGAGCGTCTTGCACAGGGCGGTAGTCGCCCGGTCAGATGACTGCCTCTTCTATGACGAGTTGCCGGGTGTGGAACCTTCCTGGGGAGCGATCGTCGTGGGCTGAGGCGCAGGAGGAAAACGGGGCCGGAGGTAGAATACAATGGGTTGGGCTGCGGAACCAGCCCGGGCGACAACGGAATAACGGGGATGATGGTTGCGGGAAGCCGGCCCGGGCGCGCACGAGCGTAGGCGGGTGAGGGGTGCGCCGCAACCAGACCGTCCTCTGGAGAGGCGCGGTACCCGTGCGCTGCGAAAACGGCGGGGGACCGCCACCGAAGGGGCAACTTCGAGGAGAAGGAAACTCTCAGGTGCAAGGACAGGGGAGCTCACTTCCTGAGGTGGGTTCCCCTGTTCCTCTTTTCGGGGAGTATATACCCTGGCGAAGCGGCCCGGAAGTACCGCGGCGGCGGGGGGACGGCAGGGACGAGGCAGGCTTACGTAAACCAGAAAGGAGGGTGACGGCTGTGGGTGTGGAGGAACTGAAGAAGACTCCCTTGTACGGCAACCACCTGAAGTACGGCGGCAGGATCATCGACTTTGCCGGGTGGGCGCTGCCGGTGCAATTTCGTAGCATCATCGAGGAACACCACCAGGTGAGGCGGGCGGCGGGTCTGTTCGACGTGTCGGACATGGGGGAACTGGACATCAGGGGGCCGCAGGCCCTGGACCTGATCCAGTACGCCCTCACCAACGACATGTCCACACTGGCGGTCAACCAGGTGCGTTACTCCCCCATGTGCAACCACCGGGGCGGGGTGGTGGACGATCTCCTGGTCTACCGGCTCGGGGAGGACCACTATTTCCTGGTGATCAACGCCGCCAACATCGAGAAGGACTATAACTGGATCAGGGATCTGGCCGGCCGCTTCCCCGGGGCGAAGGTGGAGAACGTCTCCGACCGGGTGGCGGAACTGGCCCTGCAGGGCCCCAACTCGGAGGCAATCCTGGGGAAGCTGGCGAAAACCGACCTTTCCGCCATCCGCTACTACTGGTGCCAGCAGAGCGTGGACGTGGGCGGAGTCAGGTGTATGGTTTCCCGCACCGGGTACACGGGGGAGGACGGATTCGAGATATTCTGCTCCCCGGAGGATGCGCCCGGGCTTTGGGATACCCTGCTGGAGGTGGGAGACGAGCTGGGGCTGTGGCCCTGTGGCCTGGGTTGCCGGGATACCCTGCGCTTTGAGGCGGCCATGCCCCTGTACGGGCAGGAGATGGACGACGACACCACCCCCCTCGAGGCGGGGCTGGGCAAGTACGTGAAGTTCGACAAGGGTGACTTCGTGGGACGGGAGCCCCTGCTGGAGGAGAAACGCACTGGCCTGCGCAAGAAGCTGGTGGGCCTGGAGATGGTGGGCCGGGGGATCGCACGCACGGGGTATCCCGTGTTGAAGGATGGGGAAAAGGTGGGGTACGTGACCACCGGCTCGTACGCGCCCACCCTGGACAGGAACCTGGCCCTGGCCTTCGTGCCGCCGGGGCTTTCCGAAGTGGACACCGCGGTGCAGGTGGAAATCCGGGGCAGGGGCGTGGACGCGCGCGTGGTGAAGACCCCGTTTTACAGGAGGAGGGAACAGTGATGTATCCGAAGGAGTTCCGTTACACCAAGACCCACGAGTGGGCCAAAGTGGAGGGTGACCTGGTGCGGGTGGGCATCACGAATTACGCCCAGGAACACCTGGGGGACATAGTGTTCGTGGAGTTGCCCGAGGTGGGACGCGAGGTCAAGCAGGGTGAGGCCTTCGGGGTAGTGGAGTCGGTGAAGGCGGTGTCGGACTGTTACGCCCCTGTGAGCGGCGAGGTGGTGGAGATCAACGAGGCTCTGGCCGACAAGCCGGAGACCCTCAACCAGGACCCCCACGGGGAAGGTTGGATGGTGGTCATCCGCATGTCCGACCCCGCCGAGCTGAACAATCTGATGGACGTGGCCGCCTACGAGAAGCACTGTGAGGAGGAGGCGCACTGATGGACTTCATCCCCAACACGGACCGCAACCGGGAGGAGATGTTGCGGGCCATCGGGGTGGGGTCGCTGGAGGAACTCTTCGCCGACATCCCTCCGGAGGCCCGGCTGGACCGCCCCCTGCGGCTGCCGGAGCCCATGGCGGAGCTGGAACTCCAGCAGCACATGCTGGAGCTGGCCGACAAGAACACCCACCTGGGGCACCTGGTATGCTTCGCGGGGGCGGGCATTTACGACCACTACATTCCCGCCGTGGTTGACCACGTCATCTCGCGCTCGGAATTCTACACCGCTTACACGCCGTACCAGCCCGAGGTCAGCCAGGCGGTGCTACAGTCCATATTCGAGTACCAGACCATGATTTGTGAACTCACGGGGATGGATGTGTCCCAGGCCTCCCACTACGACGGGGCCACCGCCCTGGCTGAAGCGGGGCTCATCTCGTGCAGCACCACGGGGCGGCGCCACATCGTGGTATCGTCCACCGTTCACCCCGAGTACCGGCGGGTGCTGCACACCTATGCCGCGGGCGCCAACCTGAAGGTGACGGAAGTGGCCTACCGGGACGGCGTCTCCGACCTGGAGGACTTGGAGCGGGTGCTGGCGGACGACCCCGCCTGCCTGCTGGTGCACCATCCCAACTTCTTCGGCTGCCTGGAACCGGTGCAGGAGATGAGCGGGCTGATCCACGGGCGGGGTGGCCTGTTTGTGGTGGCGGCTTCCCCCATCAGCCTGGGCCTCCTGGCCCCGCCCGCCAGCTACGGGGCGGACATCGCCGTGGGCGAGGGGCAGGCCCTGGGCAATCCCCCGTCCTTCGGAGGGCCCACCTTCGGTTACTTTGCCGTGACCGAGAAGCTGGTGCGGCGCCTGCCCGGGCGGGTGGTGGGTGCCACCGTGGATTCCCGCGGGCAGCGGGGGTTCGTGCTCACCCTGCAGACCCGGGAGCAGCACATCAGGCGGGAGAAGGCCACGTCCAACATCTGCTCCAACGAGGCCCTCAACGCCCTGGCGGCCACCGTTTACCTGGCCATGATGGGGAAGCGGGGGGTCAGGGAAGTCGCCGAACTGTGTTTGAAGAAGGCACACTACGCCCGGGATGTCATCGCGGCCCTGCCCGGGTTCACGCCCGCCTTCGGGTCCCCCTTCTTCATGGAGTTCGTGGTGCGGTGCCCCTGCTCGCCCGTCGAACTGGTCAAGCGGGCGACGGCCAGGGGCATCCTTCCCGGGGTGGCGCTGGGTCGCTTCTATCCCGAACTGGATGACTGCCTGCTGGTGGCGGTGACCGAAAAACGGAGCAGGGCCCAGATCGACGCCCTGGCCAAAGTACTGGAGGGATGCGCATGAAGGGCCCGGAACCCCTCATTTTCGAACTCAGTTCGCCGGGACGGAAGGCACACTCCCTCCCCGCCTGTGACGTGCCGGAGAAGGACCCAGAGTCCCTCATCCCTTCCGGATTCTTGCGCACGTCCGAACCCGACCTGCCGGAAGTGTCCGAGGTGGATGTGGTCAGGCACTACACCCGCCTGAGCCAGCTCAACCACGGGGTAGACATCGGCTTTTACCCCCTGGGCTCGTGCACCATGAAATACAGTCCCAAGGTGAACGAGTGGGCCTCGCGCCTGCCCGGTCTGGCCTGGCTGCACCCGTACCAGCCCGAGGAACTGGTGCAGGGGGCTTTGCAGCTCATGTACGAGTTGCAGCAGTACCTGGCCGAGATCGGCGGGGTGGACAAGGTATCCCTGCAGCCGGCGGCGGGCGCCCATGGCGAGCTGACCGGCCTGCTCATCATCCAGGCCTACCACCGGCACCGGGGCGAGCAGCGCGACAAGATCATCATCCCCGATTCCGCCCACGGCACCAACCCGGCCTCGGCGGCCATGACCGGATGCCGCATCGTGGAGGTCAAGTCGGACAGCCGGGGCGGTGTGGACCTGGGTGAACTGGAAAAGGTCCTGGACGAGCGGGTGGCGGCGCTCATGCTCACCAACCCCAACACCCTGGGGTTGTTTGACGAGAACATCGTACGCATAGCCCGCATGGTGCACGAGAAGGGCGGCCTGCTGTACTACGACGGAGCCAACGCCAATGCCATCATGGGCTTCTCCCGACCCGGGGACATGGGGTTCGACGTGGTGCATTTCAACCTGCACAAGACCTTCTCCACGCCGCACGGGGGCGGGGGTCCGGGTTCCGGGCCCGTGGGGGTGAAGGAAAAGCTGATCCCGTTCCTCCCCGTGCCCACGGTGGGCTTCGATGGCCAGCGCTACTTCCTGGAGTACGACCGGCCCCTCAGCATCGGGAAGGTGAAGGCCTTCTACGGCAACTTCGGGGTGGCGGTGAAGGCCTACGCCTACATCCGGGCCCTGGGTGGCGAGGGCCTCAAGCGGGTGTCGGAGAACGCGGTGCTCAACGCCAACTACGTGATGCGCAAGCTCCAGCAGTGGTACGACCTGCCCTACGACCGCCACTGCAAGCACGAGTTCGTGGTCAACCCGCGCCGCATCAAGGACCGGACCGGCGTCAAAACCCTGGACATCGCCAAGCGGCTGCTCGATTACGGTGTGCATCCGCCCACGGTGTACTTCCCGCTCATTGTGGACGAGGCCCTCATGGTGGAGCCCACCGAGACGGAGAGCCAGGAGAGCCTGGACTACTTCGTGTGGGCCCTGGGGCAGATTGCCGAAGAAGCGGAGCGGGAGCCGGAGAAGGTCAAGACGGCCCCCCACACCACCCCGGTGGGTCGTCTGGACGAGGCGGGAGCGGCCCG
Source organism: Bacillota bacterium (assembly GCA_040757085.1). Taxonomy (NCBI): domain Bacteria; kingdom Bacillati; phylum Bacillota; species Bacillota bacterium. Next base: position 6,165 of record JBFLXJ010000005.1, read on the forward strand.
CCGGCCCGTGCTGCGCTGGAGGCGAGGCGGCTGATGATTGAGGTGGCACCCGTCCCGGGGGAGGTCCTGGCGCGTGCATGGGAGGTGCGGCAGTCCTTCTCGCCCGTGCTGGCCGTGGACCGTCCCCGGGACACGGTGCCCGTGAGTGTGACGGGCACCGCCTGCGGGCTGGAATGTGCCCATTGCGGCGGCCATTACCTGAGAGGTATGCGGGGCACCGGGGAGGTCCCCGTGCCCGGCGCCCGGAGTTACCTGGTGAGCGGCGGCTGCGACCTCCGCGGCCGGGTCCCCCTCCACTGCCACCTCGATGTGCTGGCACGGCTGCGGGCCACTGGTGCACGCCTGAACCTGCATACGGGCCTGGTGGGCGATGAGGAAGCCCGCCTCCTGGCCCCCTATGCGGCGGTGGCGTCTCTGGATTGGGTGGTGCACGGCCCCACTGTGCGGGAAGTGAGCGGTCTTCCCGTGGGCAGGGAAGGCTACCTGCGTGCCTATCGGGCCCTGGAACGTCATTTGCCGGTTGTACCCCACCTGTGCATCGGGTTGCGGGGAGGACGGATCGAGGGGGAGTGGGAGGCCCTCGACCTCTTGGCGGAACTGCAGCCAGGGGCGGCGGTATTCCTGGTGTTCATACCCACACCGGGTACGCGCTATGCGGCCTGTTCTCCTCCTCCCGCCGAGGAGGTGGCCCGGGTACTGGCCCGAGCCCGCATCCTTCTGCCCCGTACGCAGATCGCCCTGGGATGCATGCGGCCAGGAGGCAGCTATCGGCACCGGCTCGATCCCCTCGCCGTAGCGGCGGGGGTGAACCGCATCGTGATGCCGGCGCCGGCCGCCCTGAAGGAGGCGGCCAGGCGCGGCCTGTCCCTGGAGGAGACGCGGGAGTGCTGCGCCCTGGGGATGGTGTCGCCATGATGCTGCGGGTGTCCCTGGGCACGGCCGAGGTGCTGGGGTTGCGCCGGATCAGGCAGCCTCATCCCCCCACCACGGCTTACCTCATGTGGGGGGAAAAGTGCCGGCGCAACTGTGCCTTTTGTGCCCAGGCCCGGGAGGCGAGCAGCCGGGCGGACATGCTGTCCCGGGTTACCTGGCCGGCTTTTCCGGTGGGTGAGGTGCTTTCCCGCCTGCCCCGCTCCGGCCTCCGCCGGGTGTGCGTGCAGGTGGTGGAGCCTGGCTCGCCCCGGGAGCTGGAGAGGGGGCTCGTCCCCCTGGTGGCGGAACTTGCCTCCTGTGGGCTCCCGGTGTGCGTCTCCTGCTTTTTGCCCTCCCTGGACCTGGCGGAGGTCATCCTGCGCGCGGGCGCCGATGGAGTGACGCTTCCCCTGGACGCTGCTTCCCGGGAAACCTACCGCCGCGTCAAGGGGGGCTCCCTCGACGCCGCCCTGCGCCACCTGGAGAAGGCGGCGCGGGCCTTCCCGGGGCGGGTGGGGACCCACCTGATCGTCGGGCTGGGGGAAAGCGAGCAGGAAATGGTAGGGCTCATCGGCCGTCTGGTGACCGCCGGGGTGCGGATCGGACTGTTTGCCTTCACCCCTGTGCCCGGTACGCCGATGGCCCATAACCCGCCTCCGCCGCTGGAGAGCTACCGGCGGGTGCAGGCCGCTCACTATCTCATCCGGCGGGGGATGGCTCGGCCAGCGGATTTTTCTTTTGATCAGGGGCGGCTGGTGAGTTTCGGAACGTCCTTCCCTCCGTCGCGCCTTGAGGCAGTGCTGGGAGAGGGGGAGGCGTTCCGGACCACCGGATGCCCCGACTGTAACCGGCCCTATTACAACGAGCGTCCGGGCCAGCCGGTGCCTTACAACTATCCCCACCCCCTGGATGCAGGGCAGGCCCGGCGCGAGGTGGAGTGCCTGCTGGGTTCCCTCGCGGTGGCCGACGACCGTTCCGGCAGGGCGGAAGCGGGTGGTCCGCGGTGCGCTGGCGTTTGATCCGGGACGGATACCACGATGGCCCCACCAACATGGCGGTGGACGAGGCCATCATGCGGGCACATGCCGAGGGGCGCGTCCCTCCCACTTTGCGGTTTTACGGCTGGCGCCCACCCGCGCTGTCCCTGGGTTACGCCCAGCACGCAGAGCGAGAGGTGGACCTGGAGGCGTGCCGGCGGGCCGGGGTGGACGTGGTCAGGCGGCCCACGGGGGGGCGGGCAGTCCTGCACGACCGCGAGGTCACGTACAGCGTGGTCATATCCACGGACCTCTTTCCCGGGAGCGTGGTGGAGACATACCGCCGGCTCAGTGCCGGGTTGGTGGAGGGGTTGCGGATCCTGGGGTTGCCGGCGGGTGTACAGGACGGGCCCCCACGACCGGGGTTGCGGTCGGCGGCATGTTTTGACAGTCCCTCCTGGTACGAGCTGGTGGTTGCCGACAAGAAGGTGGTGGGGAGTGCCCAGGTGCGGCGCTGGGGAGTATTGCTCCAGCACGGCTCCATCCTGCTGGAATTTTCCCCGGCGCAGGTCGTTTCCCTGCTCCGGGTACCCGCTGGGTGGCGGGCCCGCCTGGAACAGGACCTGGCTGACCACGCCGGGGGTCTGTCCCAGTTCGGCAAGCCGCTAACGTTTGATGAGGTGACGGCGGCCATGACGGAAGGATTCCGCCGCGCCCTGGGGCTGGAACTTGAGCCTGGCGTGCTAAGTGCCTGGGAAGATGAGCAGGTGGCCCGGCTGCGGGCCGAGAAGTACGCAACCCGGGACTGGAACCTGCTGGGTAAACTCGTAAGGGAGGATGCCGTCGGTGTACGACATAGTGGTGATCGGTAGCGGTCCGGGTGGTTACGTGGCTGCCATCCGGGCTGCCCAGAAGGGAGCCCGGGTGGCCGTGGTGGAACGGCGGGAATTGGGAGGCACGTGCCTCAACCGGGGCTGCATCCCCACCAAGGCCCTGGTGAGGTCGGCCGAGGTGCTGGAGATGACCCGCCGGGCGGCCGAGTTCGGCGTAAGGGTTTCTGCTCCCGAAATCGACCTGCCCCGCGTCAGGGAGCGCCGGGCGCAGGTGGTGAGGCAACTGGTCGACGGCGTGGAGAGGCTTTTCGCCTCCTGGGGGGTTACCCTGGTGAGGGGGACTGCCCGCGTGAGCCGGCCGGGAGTGGTGGAGGTCGAGTTGCCGGGAGGCGGGCGGGAAGTGCTCTCGGCCCGTCACGTCATCATAGCCACCGGATCGGCCCCCGAGCAGCCGCCCATACCCAGAGAAGATCTTCGCCTGTGCATGTCCTCGGACGACGCTCTCGACCCCGATCACATCCCGGAGAGCATGGTGATCATCGGAGGAGGGGTGCTGGGCGTCGAGTTCGCCTGTCTCTACCGGGCTTTTGGCTGCAAGGTGGACATGGTCAAGCGCTCTCCCCTCATCCTGCCGCCGGTGGACGAGGAGCTGTCCCGACGCATGATGGCCATCTTGCGCCGGCAGGGGATCACGGTGCACACGGGGATCTACGTGCAGCGGGTCCTTGAGCGCGACGGGGGACGTCGTCTCGTCGCCAAGGACAAGGAGGGCCGGGACGTGCACTTTGATGCTGAGTGCGTCCTGGTGGCCATGGGCAGGGTACCCGACTTCGGCGGGCTGGACCTTGATACCCTGGGGGTGAAGTACGACCGCAAGGGGATCAGGGTGGGCCCGGACATGGCCACGGATGTGCCCGGGGTGTGGGCAATTGGGGACGTGGTGGGACGCACCTTCCTGGCCTCCGTGGCCTCCCACGAGGGCCTCGTGGCGGTGGACAACATCATGGGTGAGCATCGGCAGATGGATTATCGCAGTGCCCCCTACTGCGTGTTTTCCCTGCCCGAGATCGCCGGGGTGGGCCTCACGGAAAGGGCCGCCCGGGAAGCCGGTCACCGGGTGAAGGTCGCCCGCTTTCCATACTCGGCCAACGGCCGCGCCCAGGCCCTGGGCGAGACCGAGGGGCTGGTCAAGATAGTGGTCGACGAGGAGACACAGCAGGTGCTGGGCCTGCACATCCTGGGGGCCGGGGCGGACGTCCTCATCCACGAGGGGGCCGTGGCCATCAGGATGGGTGCCACCGCCCGCGATCTGGCCGAAATCGCTCACGCCCATCCCACCCTGGCGGAAACGGTGATGGAGGCGGCGGAAGGGGCCGCGGGGCAGTCCATCCACCTGGTCAGGGTGCGTTAAGGATGCAGAGCAGGAGCGGAAAGGGGAGCCGAAAGGGGAGCGGAAAGGGGGAGGCCCGTTGAAGCGGTTGGAGGCCTTGAGGCGCAACATGGCCGAGCGGGAACTGGAGTTCCTTCTGGTGACGGGAGCGGCCAACCGCCGCTACCTCTCTGGGTTCACGGGTTCGGCGGGAGTCCTGCTGGTGACCCCTGACCGGTGCTGGTTGGTTACCGACTTTCGCTACTTCGAGCAGGCCCGCCAGCAGGCCCCCGACTGGGAACTTTACCCCCAGAAGGGCAGGCTTACGGAAGCCCTGGCCCAGTTGCTCAGGGAACAGGGGATCCGGCGCCTGGCATTCGAGAAGGAGCACGTCACTTACGCCCAGTACGAGAGCCTGGCCGAACTCGGGCTCGAGCTCGTCGGCCAGGCCGGCCTGGTAGAAAAGTTGCGTATGACCAAGGACGAGGGTGAACTGGAAGCCATCCGCGTGGCCGCAGCCCTGGCCGACGCCGCCTTTGCCCACGTCCTCTCCGTGATCAGGCCGGGAGTGAAAGAAGAGGAAGTGGCGCTGGAATTGGAGTATCATATGCGCAGGGCGGGGGCCAGCGCGGCGGCGTTCGACATTATCGTGGCCTCCGGTCCTCGCTCTGCTCTCCCCCACGGGCGGGCCTCTTCCCGACGCATCGAGCCCGGGGATTTCGTGACCATAGATCTGGGGTGCGTGGTGGATGGTTACTGTTCGGACCTCACCCGTACCGTGGTGGTGGGAAGGGCGGACGAGAGACAGAGGGAGGTGTACGAACTCGTGGCCCGGGCCCAGCGGGCAGGATTGGAAGCCCTGCGGGCGGGGCGGCGGGGCTCAGAGGTGGACGCCGAAGCCAGAGAGGTAATCATCCGGGCCGGTCACGGCGACCACTTCGGCCACGGCCTGGGTCACGGGGTCGGCCTGGAGGTGCACGAGGCACCGCGACTCTCCCCGCAGGCGGCCGGGCCGGACGAACCTCTCCTGGAGGCCGGCATGGTGCTGACCGTGGAGCCGGGGGTATACATACCCGGGTGGGGAGGGGTCCGCATCGAGGATCTGGTGGTGGTACGGCAGGAAGGCTGTGAGATCCTGTCCCGGGCTGACAAGCAACTGATAGAGTTGTGAGGTCCGGGATGCGGGGGGTAACGAGGAGTGATTTCGACCAACGACTTCAGGCCCGGGATCACCGTCGAGGTGGACGGCGAGATCTGGATGGTGGTGGAGGCCCAGCACGTCAAGCCCGGTAAGGGCTCCGCATTCGTGCGCACCCGGCTGAAGAACATCAAGACGGGGGCAGTTCTGGACCGTACCTTTGCCGCAGGGGAACGGTTCCCCCAGGCCCACGTGGAGCGGCGGGAGATGCAATACCTGTACAGCACCGGAGACCAGTATTTCTTTATGGATACTGGTACCTACGATCAGATCCAGTTGGGCAAGGACCGGTTGGGCGACGCCATCCTCTACATGAAGGAGAATTCCATCCTCTATGTGCTCATGCACGAGGGGAATCCCATCGGGGTGGAACTCCCCAACTTCGTAGAACTGGAAGTGGTGGAGACTGAGCCCGGCGTAAAGGGGGATACTGCCACCGGGGGGACGAAGCCCGCCCGGCTGGAAACGGGAGCGGTGGTGAAGGTTCCCCTCTTCGTGGAAGTGGGGGACATCATCCGGGTGGATACCCGCACCCACCAGTACCTTGAGCGGGTTTAGTGGCACGTGTGACCCGGGTGTACCGTGACATCACCCGGGCGCATAGCGTGAAACCGCGCGGGCGCATAACATCTTCCGGGCGGCAACCCGCGCCGGGGAAGGAGGTGGGGCAGGTGGGCGACCTGAGCTCTCGGGTGGCTTACCTCAAAGGACTGGCAGAAGGGCTGAACCTGGAGGCCGAATCCAAGGAAGGCCGGTTGTTGAAGGCCATTCTGGACGTGCTGGGCGAGTTCGCGGAAGAGGTTGAGAACCTGCGCTCGCGGTTGGACGAACAGGAGGAGTACCTGGAAGACCTGGACGAGGATGTAGCCGAACTGGAAGAGCGCGTCATGCAGACGGAGGAAGAGGAAGAGTTCCTGGAAGTGCAGTGCCCCCACTGCGGGGAGACCGTGTCCTACGCGGAGGAAGAGCTGGGGGAAGAGGGCCCCATGCAACTGCGCTGTCCCAACTGCGGGGAACTCATCTATCGGGATGAGGAAGACGACGAGGAAGAAGAAGGGCCTCCCGACCGCCGTTGACGGGCTCTGCCGCCAGGCAGGTTTCGCCAGGAGGTGGGTCCCCGGGCGGTGCCCGCCTCTCCACGTGCGGGCACCGCCTGTGTTTGCGCGCGGGATCCTGGCGGAGTGACGCATAGAGAGCCCAGCCGTGGGAAACTATAGCAACGAGCCCCGCAACAGCCCCGGAACTTCTCGGGCCCCCCAAGGAAGCTCCCGGGCGGCGGGGCTCTACCATTTCCTGCGGAGCGGTGTGCTAAACCCTTGTAAATCGGGGTACGTACCGTTCCCCCGTGACCATCGGGCTCGCTCAGGTTGGCATAACATGGTTCGGGAGGCATATAGTGGTCATGGATGGTGGGCGTTGTCGTGGTGCCGGGTATGGTCGGCCGGCGGCACGCAGGCCGGGGCGGGGTGGTGGGGCAGGCAGGGGGCGCCTGCAGGAGGGCTGGATGTGGGTCGAGCGTGGGAGGAAGACTTGTTGCCCCTGGTGGCTGAGCCGGTGCGTTCCGCCCTGCGCCGCCTGGCGCCAGAAACGGCGGCGCAACTGGAGGAGATCCGGTTGCGGGTGGCCCGGCCGCTGGCGGTGGGTAGCTACGGGCGGGAGACCTTCGTTTGCAGTGACGGGCGTTTCACCAGCCGGCCCGAAGAAGCATACCGGGTGAGCCGCGGCGATGTGGAGGCCACCTTGCAGCTTCTCTTCCGCGGCTCGTTGTACGCAGTTGAGGAACAGCTCCGCCAGGGGTACGTAACCGTGGCTGGCGGACACAGGGTGGGATTCTGCGGGCGGGCGGTACTGGAAGACGGGCACATTGCCGGCCTGGTGGACATATCGTCACTCAGTTTCCGGATTTGCCGGGAGGTGCCCGGAGCTGCCGACCCTATCATCCCTTTTCTGGTCGTTGACGGCCGGGTCGTGGGGGCGCTGATCCTGTCGGCTCCCCTGGGAGGCAAGACCACCGTGCTGCGTGATGCTGTCCGCCAGCTCTCCGATGGGGTCCCCGCCCTGAGGTTTCCGGGGGCGAAAGTCTGCCTGGTGGACGAGCGGTCGGAGGTGGCCGGGTGCTGGAACGGGGAACCCCAGCGCTACGTGGGACTGCGCACGGACGTGCTGGACGGTGTTCCCAAAGCCACGGGGTTGATGATGGCGGTGCGGGCCATGTCTCCTCAGGTGGTGGCCACCGACGAACTGGGGGGTGCTGCCGACGTGGCGGCAGTTGAGGAAGCCCTGCATGCGGGGGTAGCCGTTTTGGCCACGGCTCACGCTTCCTCACTGGCAGAGGCGCGATCCCGGCCTCATCTCGGGGGGCTCATGGCCCGGGGCGCTTTCCCGCGGGTCATCCTCCTCAGCCGGCGGCTGGGTCCGGGGACCGCGGAAGCGGTGTGGTCAGCCGAGGGAGAAAACTTGCTCCCGCAACCTTTGCCGCCGGGGCCGTGGACCCGGGGGCATATCCCTGCGGGGCCGGCCATATCATGCAGGAAGGAGGGACAAGGTGGGGCTTAAGTTCCTGGGAGCTGCTCTGTTCCTGGCAGCGGGGATAGGGCTCGGGTGGCAGTCGGCAGCTCGCCTGGAGCACAGGGTGAGGGAACTGCGGTCCCTCGTCGTGTCCCTGCGGGTCCTGGAGAAGGAAGTGGCGGTGGGTGCGACCCCCCTGCCTGTGGCCCTGGAACGGTCGGCCCAGGTGGCGGAACCCTCCGTTGCCCGCCTGCTCGGGGAGGTGGCGGCTCGCCTCTCGGACGGCAGCGGACGTACGGCGCGACAGGCCTGGGAAGAAGCCCTGGGGCAGGTATCCCTTTCTCTGGCGGCGCCGGACCTGGAGGTACTGCGGGGGCTGGGCGTGACCCTGGGATCGAGCGGGCGAGCCGACCAGGTGCGGCACATATCCCTGACGCGGGAGCGGCTGGCTGCCCGCGAGCAGGCGGCCCGCGAAGAGGAGCAGCGGCAGGGCAAACTTTACCGCTACCTGGGCGTGTTGGTGCCCCTGGCCCTGCTCCTGGCCCTGTGGTGAGGGACACGGGGAGGCAGAAGCGTGGACGTGGAGCTCATCTTCAAGATAGCCGGGGTGGGCATCCTGGTATCCGTCCTCTACACCGTCCTCAAGCAGGCGGGTAAGGAGGAGCAGGGGCAGTTGGTGGCCCTGGCGGGAGTGGTAGTGGTCCTGATGATGGTCATTCAACTGGTGGTGCGCCTGTTTGAGACCGTCCGCACCATGTTTCGCCTGTACTGAGAGGGTGTGCCGTGGAGCTTGTGCAGGTGGTGGGGTTTGCGCTGGTGGTCACGGTCATCCTGGTCGTCTTGCGCCAGCAGCGACCGGACATGGCGGTGTTACTTTCGGTGGCCGCGGCGGCCGCCATCCTGTTTTTCCTGGTGGATCGTATCTGGCAGGCCGTCGGACTGCTCCAGGATCTGGCGGCGCGCGCCGGCGTCCGGGATACGTACGTCCAGATCCTGCTGCGGGTGATGGGGATCGCGTACCTGGCGGAGCTGGGCAGCCAGGTGTGCCGGGACGCCGGGGAAGGGGCCATGGCGACCAAGGTGGAGATGGCGGGCAAGATCATCATCCTCATCCTGGCCATACCCATTGTGCGTGCCCTGGCCGACGCTGTCCTGGGCGCCATTCCCCTGGCCACCCGCTGAGTCAGGTGGGGACCATGGGCCGCATATTCCGGGTGGCATCACAATTGAGGATGGGATTGGGCCGGCTGTGGCGGGTGGTGCTGGGCCGGGGATGGCGGGCGGGGTGGGCCATCACGCTCGTGGTCCTGGGGGTGGCGGGACGGGCGGGTTTCCCTGTGCGGGCGGAAGGAGAATTGCGGGCACCCGGCGTGGTGGAACTGGCACCCGGGCCGGGCGAGAATGACCAGCGCCAGGAAGGGCTGTGTCCGGATCCGCTGCACGGGGCAGAAGAACAGTGGGAGGCCGCCCGGTCCCCGGAACTGGACGAGTTGCTACGGCAGATAGAGAAGGAACTCGGGCGGCCGGGAGCGCTGGATGTGCCCGCCATCGTGTCGCGGCTGCGCGAGGGCGGGATCATGGTGGACCTGCCTGCCCTGGGCCGGCGGCTGGCCCAGGTGCTCTGGGGCGAGGTCCCCTCCACCGTCTCGCTCCTGGGCAAGCTGGTCCTCCTGGCTCTGGTGGCAGGTCTGCTGGTGCAACTGGGGGAGGCCTGCGGCGGGGGGCAGGTCGCTCGGGTGGCTTACTTGGTGGCTTTCCTGGCCTTCATGGGCCTGGCCATTTCCAGCTTCGTGGCGGCCTTTGCGGCCGCACGAGCGGTGGTCAACCGCCTGGTGGCCCTCATGCTGGCCCTCATCCCGCCCTTCTTGGCCCTCACCGTGGCCAGCGGTACCCCAGCCAGTGCCGGGCTGCTGCACCCGGCCCTGATGCTGGCGGTCAACGGAGCGGGGCTGCTGGGAGCGGCGGTGGCCATGCCCCTGCTGTTTGCTTCCGCCTTGATCGAACTGGTCGACGGCCTGGCGCAACGGAGGCGGCTGGAGGGCCTCAGCACGCTCTTGCGACAGGGCAGCGTGTGGACGGTTGGCCTGGGTATGGCCGCCTTCCTGGGTGTGGCGGTGGTGCAGAACGCCGCTGGCAGGGCCCTGGACGGGGTGGTGGTACGCACCACCAAGTTCCTGTCCGGCACCTTCGTGCCCGTGGTCGGCAAGATGTTTTCCGATGCCACCGAGGTGGTGTTTGCGTCCACCCGGCTGGTGATGGCAGGCCTGGGAGTGGCGGGGGTGTTGGCCGTGCTGGCCGTCATCATGCTGCCCCTGGTGAAGATCCTGCTTCTCGTACTCTGCTTTCGCCTGGCGGGAGCCCTAGTGGCAGTACTTGACGCCCGGGAACTGGCGGGGTGCCTGCGCGGTATCGCCTCGGCCCTGGGGTGGCTGGGGGTAATCGTGGGTATGATCGCCCTTTCCTTTCTGGTTTGCATTGCCATCCTGGTGGGGGCAGCTCGCCCGGCCTAGCCGGCAGGACCCTGCGGGGGGATGAACGGTGACGGTGCTTTGGGTCTGGGTGCGGGGAATAGTGCTGCTCCTGCTCGTGATCCTGGGCGTGGAATTGCTCATGCCCCGGTCGGCGTTCCGGCAATACCTGCGGTTGGTGGCGGGCATGATCCTGGTGCTGGTGGTGCTCGAGCCGGTACTGGGCTGGTTAGGCGGGGAAGTTCCCAGCCTGGGCTCCCCACCCGGGGGTCTTACCCCGGGCTGGTTTCCCTCCGTGCCCGCAGGCCCTGGCGGGGCGGGGAATCTCCGCCGCGAAGTGCAGGCGGCCGTCGACCGCCAGGTGCGGGCAGCGTTCCGGGAGCGGGTGGCCGCAGCGGTAAGGGAAGTCCTCCTTGGCTCCGGCAGCGTTTCGGAAGCATGGGTAGAGGTGGTCCTGGGGGGTGACGGCTTTGAGATCACGGGGGTCCGTGCCCGGGTGCGGGCCCGGGCGGGGGGTACCCTGTCGCCCACCGAGCGCGAGCGCCTGCGGGGAGCAGTGGCGGCCTACCTGGGCATATCCCCCGATCGTGTTACCGTGGGGGAGGGATAGTTTTGGATAATGGTTCGCCCTTCTGGAAACTGTGGGGACAGGGTTCACGTCCGAATCCCTGGTTGCTGGTGGCAGGGGCAGTGGGACTGATCCTCGTATTGGCGGGATCGTGGTTGGGGCAGCGCCGGCCGGAACCACCGCTTCCCACCAGGCAGGAGACGGAAGTGATGGCCCGTGTGGCCGGCGGGGGGGAAGTGACGGCGCGGGATCTGGAAGGCGTGTTGTCGCTGATAGCGGGGGCAGGTGAGGTCGCCGTGAGTATCACCTACCGGTCAGGACCGCGTCAGGACGTGGTGCAGGACGTTTCCCACACCAGCCGTCGCACGGAGGAAAAGGAACCCAGCGGGACCACGCGGGTGACCGAGGAGGAACAGGAGACCGTCCAGACGGTTATGGCCCGGCCCCAGGGCCAGGATCAGCCGGTCATCTCCAGACAGGAAGCCGCCGAGATAGCGGGGGTGCTGGTGGTGGCCACGGGGGCCCGGGATCCCCAGGTGCGTGAAATGCTTACCCGGGCCGTGCAGACCCTGCTCGGGCTTCCCGCCCACCGGGTGCAGGTAGTCCCCAGCCGTTAGGGAGGGATGGAGGTGTCCGGCAAGACGGCGACCATAAGAGTGCTTGGCAGACGGGAACTGAAGAGGTTCCTGACCCTGCTCGTGGTCCTGGCCCTGCTGGCGCTGGGAGCGGTCTACCTGCGCAGCCAGGGCCACGGGCCCCGCCTGGGAGCTACTCACGTACCCGGCAGCACCCCTCCTGTCCCTGCCGGAGCAGAGAGCAAGGAGGTTATGGCACCCTTTCAGCCCGGTTCTTCACTGGCGGAAGCGCGCATGGAACGGGAGCGGGTACGCAGTCAGCAGCTCGAGCTTCTGGAGCGGATGATCGCTTCCCGCGACACGGCCCCGGAGATCAGGGCCAGGGCGCAGGAACAGATGCTGGCCATCATCAGTGCCATGGGAAAGGAAGCTGAGATCGAAGGTATTCTCAGGTCGAAGGGATACCGGGATGCCCTTGCCTACGTGCGGGACGGGTCGGTGACGGTGGTGGTACCGGATGCGCTGCAGGGACCCGATGCCACCCGCATCGCCGATGCCGTGTGCCGGGTCACCGGGTGCCGGCCCGAGCAGGTGGCCATCGTGGCGCCGGTGGCCGGGCGATAGTACCGCCTGGTGACCCCGATGCCGGGGCGATAGTACCGGTCGGCCTCCCCTGGTCACAAGGAATGGCGGAGGATGCTGCCGAATGAACCTCCACACAACGAGCCTCCATACTCCCTTCTCGGAGAGCGAGGTCAGACCGTGCGCAGAGTCCTCATTGCCAACCGGGGAGAGATCGCGGTTCGCATCATCCGCGCCTGCCGCGAACTCAACCTGGAAACGGTGGCCGTATATTCGGAGGCAGACGCCGCATCGCTGCACGTGAGGTTGGCCGACGAGGCGGTGGCCATTGGGCCGCCGCCGGCCCTGCGTTCCTACCTGAACATACCCCGCTTGATCCAGGTGGCCATTGACACCGGGTGTGACGCCGTCCACCCGGGCTACGGGTTCCTCTCGGAAAACCCCGCTTTCGCTCAGGTGTGTGAGGCCATGGGGATCACCTTCGTGGGGCCTTCTTCCGCGACCCTGCGCACACTGGGGGATAAGATCGCCGCCCGGGAACTGGCCGTGCGGGCGGGGGTTCCCGTGGTGCCCGGTAGTAGCCGACCTCTGGCGTCCCTGGAGGAAGCCTGCCACCTTGCCCGTGAGCTGGGTTACCCCGTCCTGCTCAAGGCCCTGGCAGGTGGCGGAGGGCGGGGCATCCGCCTGGTGCGCGACACGGAAAGCTTGCGCCGGCGCTGGGAACTGGCGGCCGAAGAGGCCAGGAACGCATTCGGTTCACCGGAACTGTACCTGGAGAAGTACCTGGAGCACCCGCGCCACATCGAGATCCAGGTGCTGGCCGACGCTTACGGGAACCTGGTCCACCTGGGGGAACGGGACTGCTCGCTGCAGCGGCGGCGGCAGAAAGTACTGGAAGAATGTCCCTCGCCTGCGCTGGACGAGGGTATGCGCCGCACCCTGGCGCGGGCGGCCCTGAAGATCATGCGCGCCGCCCGTTACCGCGGTGCGGGGACGGTGGAATTCCTGGTGGCCGGCAATGCCTATTACTTCCTGGAGGTGAATGCCCGCATCCAGGTGGAGCATCCGGTGACGGAAGTGGTGTGGGGAGTGGACCTCGTGCAGGAGCAGCTCAGGGTGGCCGCAGGAGAGCGACTGCGCTTTTCTCAGACCGACCTGAGACCGCGGGGGTGGGCGCTGGAGATGCGCATCTGCGCCGAAGATCCCGACCAGGACTTTCTCCCTTGCCCGGGGTCGATCACTGCCTACCGGCCTCCCGGAGGACCGGGGGTGCGGGTGGACGATGGTGTATACGCGGGGTGGACCATCCCGCCCCACTACGATTCCCTGCTGGCCAAGCTCACCGTGTGGGGCCGGGACCGGCAGGAGGCTGTGACCCGGGCTCGACGCGCCCTGCAAGAGTATGTGATAGAGGGGGTGCGGACCACCATTCCCCTGCACCTCAGGTTGCTGGATGATCCCATTTTCCGCCGGGGCGAAACAAGCACGGTTTACCTCGACCGGGGTGCCGATCCCTGAACCGGTATGCTATCATTAGGCGGGGCGGGGGAGCGGACGGGGGGGAAACCGTGGCCGAGGTGCGCAGGCCCGAAGCCACCGTCAAGATCTCGGACGAGGTAGTTGCAACCCTGGCTGCCGTTGCCGCCACCAGCGTGGAAGGGGTAGCCGGGCTCTCTGCCGGCCTGGTGGGCGACCTCAGTTCCGCCCTGGGACGGAGGGGTGGTCCCCAGGGTGTGAAGGTAGAGGTGGGTGAGCGGGAGGCAGCCCTGGACCTGTACCTGGTGGTGAAGTACGGGGTGCGCATACCGGAAGTGGCGCACCGCGTGCAGCAGGTGGTTAAGAAGTCGATTGAAGAGATGACCGGCCTCAAGGTGGTGGAGGTAAACATCCACGTCCAGGGAGTGGTATTTCCGCCGGTGCGGAAAGGGGAGCGGGGGGGTCCGGCATGAGTCTGGCCGACAGGGTGTTCTTGACTTTTTATAGTCTGTGCCTGGCGGTGGTCTCGCTGGTGGTGGTGGCGGTAGCCTCGGGCTGGCAGGGACCCGTTACCAGCCTGCAGGCCAGTCTGGCCGATCCCCAGTGGCGCTGGGTGCTGGGAGCACTGGGGGTGATATTCTTCGCCTTTTCGGTGCGTTTTCTCACCCTGGGGGTACGCAGCCAGCGGGGGTCAAGGAGCGTGGTGCACGAGACGGCCATGGGGGACGTGAGTGTCTCCCTGGTGGCAATCGACAACCTGGTGCGGCGGGTGGCCCGGCAATGCGCGGGAGTGCGCGACGTGCGGGGGTGGGTACGCTACGGAGCGGCCGGGCTCTCCGTGCACCTCCGCCTGACCGTAAGCCCGGACGTGAGCATTCCCAAAGTATCGGATGAGGTCCAGAAGACGGTGGCCCAGTATGTGCGGGACGTGGTGGGCGTGGGGGTCGCGGAGGTCCAGGTGATGGTGGAGAACATCAGCACCGAGCCGCGGCGTCGCGTAGAATGAGGGCGGGAGCGAGGTGGCGGGTGTGGCTCCCGAGTGGCTCCGGCAAGCGTGGCAAATAATCCGGCCCCACAAGGGAAGGTTGATCGGGGCTGGGTGCGGCCTGGCCTTTGCCCTTTTTGTCCACCACTACGGGTTTCTGTGGGCGGTATTCATCGCCATCTGCACGGCGGCGGGGTACTTCGTGGGGAAACGCATCGATGAAGACAAGGAGCGCTGGCTGGAGATCCTGGAAAGGTACCTGCCGCCGGGAAGGACGTGAGCCTGTCTCATGGCAAGGCGCAAAGCGCGCGAGGTTGCGCTCAAGGTACTTTTCCAGATGGACCTGGGAAGGCATACTCTGGAAGGGGCCTGGCCGCTGGCGGTGGAGGGGGAAGCCCTGCCGGAGGGGTCGGCGGCATTTGCCCGTGAACTGGCGGCGGGGGCAGCTTCCCACCTGGAGGAAATCGACCGCCTGCTGTCGGAATGTTCCGAGGGCTGGAAAGTGAGTCGCATGGCCGGTGTAGATCGCAATATCCTCAGGCTGGCCGTTTACGAGTTGCTTTACCGGCACGACATCCCCGCCAGCGCCACCATCAACGAGGCGGTAGAGCTGGCCAAGGTTTACGGGACGGAGGAATCGCCGCGGTTCGTCAACGGTGTACTGGGGGAACTCGCCCGGCGTCTGGGGCGGGTGGCTAACCCGGCGGGATGAGCGGACGCGCCATTTTAGCGCTGGATACGTCGTGTTACACCACCTCGTGTGCCCTGGTGGGTGCCGCCGGAGAGGCCATCGTTGATTTGCGGCTGCCCCTGCCAGTGCCGCCGGGGCAGCGCGGGCTGCGCCAGGCAGAGGCCGTATTTGCCCACCTGATCCGCCTGCCCGGGCTGGTGGGGCAGGCTATGGACGTGGCCCGCACCCGGGGTTGGGAGGTGGTCGGGGTGGCCGCCAGTACCCGCCCCCGTCCGCCCCGGGATTCATACCTCCCCGTGTTCCGGGTGGGAGAAGGATTCGGGCGTGCCCTGGCTGCTTCCCTGGGTGTTCCCTTTGGCGATGCTTCCCACCAGGAAGGACACCTGGCGGCGGGGTGGCACGCAGGTCTGCCGGACACCTTGCTGGCCGTGCACGTGTCGGGGGGGACGACGGAGCTCCTCCGTTTGCAGGGCGGTTGTCCCTGGGAAGTGGTGTCGCTGGGGACAAGCCTCGACCTGCACGCTGGTCAGTTCCTGGACCGGGTAGGTGTGGCCCTGGGGCTCCCCTTCCCGGCCGGGCCTGCCCTCGATCGTTTGGCTGGGGGGCAGGCGGAGGATGCGGTGACCGCGGGAGCGCCCCCCGGCGCCGACCCCCGTGACGCGGATGGGGAAACCGGGGCACAGCAGGTGGCCATCCCCGTGACGGTCCGCGGTTACCGTCCCAGTTTCGCGGGACCCGAGGCGGCAGCCATGCGGCTGATCGAGCGGGGTACGGCACCACCGCTGGTGGCGCGGGCTGCCCTGCTCTGTGTGGCGCGGGCACTGGAAAAAATGGTGCTGGCGGCTATTCAGGCGGGGGAACCGCGGGTGGTGCTGGTGGTGGGCGGGGTAGCTGCCTCCTCCCTGGTGCGGGAGAGGCTGCGGCACCGCCTCGCTCATCCCGCCGTGGGGATGGAACTCCACTTCCCCCCGCCTGAGCTGTGCACCGATAACGCAGTGGGAGTGGGTCGCTGGGCGTGGCAACGGGCCCAAGCCCCTGTCCACGGAGATGATTTGAAAGGACTTGGCGGTGCAAGCGTCGAATAGCGGTGGGGATTGGGGGGTCGGGCCCCGGCTTTTTTGCGTTGGCATTGTGACAGGTGTAACTTGTAAGTCGGGAGGGGTGGATTGGTGTTTCGGATTCGGAAAAAGCGAGTGCTGACACCGGTTACTGTATTGTTCGAGGTTGAGGCACCCCTGGTCTGCCGGCACGCTCAGCCGGGGCAGTTCGTCATCGTCAGGCTGGGGGAGAAGTCGGAACGCATCCCGCTCACCATCATGGATGCCACCCCGGATGGGGTGCTGAGCATCGTCATCCAGGCGGTGGGCAAGAGCACCCGGGAACTGATCGCCCTCAACGAGGGAGACCACCTGGCGGACGTGGTGGGACCCCTGGGGCAGCCCTGCCCCCTGCGGGACAGCGGCACGGTAGCGGTGGTGGGAGGGGGATTCGGCGTAGCCCCCATCATCCCCATTGCCCGGGCCCTGCATGACCGTGGCGTAAACGTGATCGCCATCAACGGTGCCCGCACCGCCGATCTCCTCATCCTGGAAGAAGAGCTCAGGGCCGTGAGCGACCGCTACCTGGTGTCCACCAACGACGGGTCGCGGGGGATAAAGGGAATGGTCACCGACGTGCTCCAGATGCTCATCTCCCAGGGAGAGCGTCTGGACGAGGTGATCGCCATAGGTCCCATGGTGATGATGCGGGCGGTAGCGGAGGTGACAAGGCCACACGGCATCCGCACCCTGGTGAGCCTGGATCCCATCATGGTGGACGGGACGGGAATGTGCGGAGTGTGCCGGGTGAGCGTGGGTGGCCAAACCCGCTTCGCCTGCGTCGACGGCCCCATCTTCGATGCCCACCAGGTGGATTTCGACCTGGCGGTGAGGCGCGGACACATGTACGACGCCGAGCAGAAACGGGCGCTCGAGCACTACGAGAAATGCCGTTGCCAGTGTGGAGGTGAGGCTTGATGCCGCTCCGGAAGACCAAAGTACCGATGCCCGAGCAAGATCCCCAGGAGCGCATCCGCAACTTCCGGGAGGTGGCGCTGGGCCTTACGGCGGAACTGGCAAGAGAGGAGGCGGAACGCTGCCTGCAGTGCAAGAATCCCGCCTGTGAGCAGGGGTGCCCGGTTAACGTACGTATCAAGGAGTTCATCGGCAAGCTCCGCGAGGGAGACCTGGAGGGAGCATACCGCACCATCTGGTCCACCAACATCCTGCCGTCCATCTGCGGACGGGTATGTCCCCAGGAGGAACAGTGCGAGAAGTACTGCCTCATGGGCAAGAAGAATGAGCCGGTGGCCATCGGCCGGCTGGAACGGTATCTGGGGGACTGGGCGCGCGAGCAGGGCCTGCGCCTGGCCGAGAAGGCCCGTCCCAACGGCAAGAGGGTGGCTGTGGTGGGATCGGGCCCGGCCGGACTCACCTGTGCCAGTGACCTGGCCCAGAAGGGATATGAGGTGACGATCTTCGAGGCCCTGCACGTACCCGGCGGGGTGCTCATGTACGGCATCCCGGAGTTCCGGTTGCCCAAGACTGTGGTGCAGGCGGAAATCGACGGCCTGCGCGACCTGGGGGTCGAGATAAAGACGGACGTGGTGGTGGGGAAAACCCTGACCGTGGACGACCTGTTCGCCGACGGTTACCAGGCGGTCTTCCTGGGCACGGGGGCAGGGCTGCCCAACTTCCTGGACATCCCGGGCGAGAACCTGTGCGGGGTCTACTCCGCCAACGAGTTCCTCACCCGCATCAACCTCATGAAGGGGTACCTCTTCCCCGAATACGATACCCCGGTGAAATGTGGGCGGCGGGTAGCAGTGATCGGGGCGGGGAACGTGGCCATGGACGCCGCCCGCTGCGCCCTGCGCCTGGGGCCGGACAAGGTCTATATTGTATACCGGCGTACGTGGGAGGAGATGCCAGCGCGGCGGGAGGAAATCCACCACGCCAAAGAGGAGGGCATCGAGTTTCACCTCCTTACTGCTCCGGTGGAGATCCGGGGCGACGAGAACGGCTGGGTGAAGGGCATGGTGTGCCAGCGCATGGAACTGGGAGAGCCGGACGCCTCCGGACGCAGGCGGCCGGTGCCCATCCCGGGCAGCGAGTACGTCCTGGACGTGGACACGGTGATCGTGGCTATCGGCACCACCCCGAACCCGCTGGTGTCCCGCTCCACCCCGGGCCTTAACACGACGCGCTGGGGAGGGCTGATAATAGACGAGGAGACGGGTATGACCAGCCGGCCGGGTGTTTTCGCAGGGGGTGACAGCGTGACCGGGGCAGCTACGGTAATCCTGGCCATGGGCGCCGGGCGCCGGGCTGCTGCCGGCATCGACCGCTATCTTTCCGAAGGGGGGAAAGAAGGTTGAGCGCGCGCATCATAGATGGCAAGGCCATCGCGGAGGAGGTGCGCCAGGAAGTCCGGGAAGAGGTCGCCCGCCTGAAGGAGCGAGGAATCTTGCCCGGCCTGGCCGTGATCCTGGTGGGTGACGACCCCGCTTCCAAGACCTATGTGCGCAACAAGGAGCGGGCCTCCAGGGACGCCGGCATCCATTCCGAGGTATACCGTCTGCCCGCAGACACCCCCGAGCACGAGGTTCTGCGCCTGATCGGTGAACTGAACGCCCGCCCGGAGATCTCCGGCATCCTGCTCCAGCACCCGGTGCCGGGGCACATCGATGAGCGGCGCTGCTTTGACGCTATCAGCCCGGAAAAGGACGTGGACGGCTTTCACCCCGTAAACCAGGGCAGGTTACTCATCGGCGAGAAGTGTTTCGTCCCCTGCACCCCCCGGGGCATCCTGCACCTTCTGGATCGTACGGGAGTGGACCTGAAGGGAAAGCGGGCCGTGGTGGTGGGGCGTTCCAACATCGTGGGTAAGCCCGTGGCTCTGCTCCTTCTTTCCCGGCACGCCACTGTGACCATCTGCCACTCCCGCACTCAGGACCTGGCTGCCGAGACCCGGGCGGCCGACGTACTGGTGGTGGCCATCGGTAAGGCCCGCGCCATCCGGGGCGACATGGTCAAGCCGGGGGCAGTGGTCATCGACGTGGGCGTGAATCCCGAGGACGGCAAGCTGGTAGGTGACGTGGACTTCGAGTCGGCGGTGGAGGTGGCATCCGCCATCACCCCGGTGCCGGGGGGAGTGGGCCCCATGACCATCGCCATGTTACTGAAGAACACTCTGGAGGCGGCCAGGAGGCAGGCCGGCCTGGAGTAGCCCCGGGGTGGTGTGGCATTTCGCGGGACCCAGGGGTGCGCTGATGGCCTGGAAACTGACAACCGGTCAACCCGGCCAGAAGGTGTGGCGGGTGAGCGAGATCACCCGCCACATCAAACAGGTGCTGGAGAGTGAGGCCCCCCTGCGGGATACCTGGGTGCGGGGGGAGATGGCGAATTTCAAGCGGCACTCTCGAGGCCATCTCTATTTTTCCCTGCGGGATGGTGAAGCCCGCCTGGCCTGTGTCATGTTCTCTTCCCGGGCGATGGACCTGGCATTTGCCCCTGCCAATGGCATGAGCTTGCTCTGCCGGGGGTCGATCGGGGTTTTCGAGAGAGACGGTGTCTATCAGCTTTACGTGGAGGAGATGCAGCCGGACGGAATAGGCTCTCTCTGGCAGGCCCTGGAGGAATTGCGCCGGCGCCTGGAGCGGGAGGGCTTGTTCTCGGTGGCTCGCAAGCGTTCCCTCCCCCGCGTGCCGGGGCGGGTGGCGGTGATCACTTCGCCTACGGGGGCGGTCATCCGGGATATCGTCAGGGTGGCTACCCGCCGCTTCCCCCGGTTCAACCTGCTGCTCGTGCCGGTGCAGGTGCAGGGCATCGACGCACCGGGCGAGATCGCAGCCGCTCTCGATCTGGTGAACCGCCACCGGCTGGCCGACGTCATCATCGTCGCGCGCGGGGGTGGGTCCATGGAAGAACTGTGGGCCTTCAACACCGAAGAGGTGGCCCGGGCCATATACCGCTCGGCCATCCCTGTGGTTTCGGCGGTGGGTCATGAGTCGGACGTCACCATCGCCGACCTGGTGGCCGACGTGCGGGCTGCCACCCCGTCCCATGCCGCGGAGATGGTGGTCCCCGATCGCACTCAGCAGGAAGAGATACTGGCCGCGCTGCGGGCTCGCCTGCAACTGGCCCTCCGGGGCCGGGTTAGCAGGTTAAGACAGCGGCTGGAGGAACTGGCCCGGCGGCCGTGTCTGGCCCGTCCCGCCGACACGGTATGGCAGCGGCGCCAGGCCCTGGACATCCTGGCCGGCCGGCTGGAGCGGGCCATGGAAAACCACCTCAGGGCCTGGCGCCTGGAGCTG
Source organism: Bacillota bacterium (assembly GCA_040757085.1). Taxonomy (NCBI): domain Bacteria; kingdom Bacillati; phylum Bacillota; species Bacillota bacterium. Next base: position 26,660 of record JBFLXJ010000005.1, read on the forward strand.
GAGGGTCTAAGCGGGCGGGTGGCTGCTCTGGACCCGAGGGCGGTTCTTGCCAGGGGTTACGCCATCTGCTACCGCCTGCCCGAGCGACTGGTGGTGGGGAGCGTGGATCAGGTGGCGGTGCGGGATCAGGTGGCGGTGAAACTTAAGGACGGGGAGCTGGGATGCCGCGTGGAGACGACGTGGGGGGATGCGCGGTGAAGGAGCCTCCCGAACTCACTTTTGAAGAAGCGCTGGCACAGCTGGAAAGGATCGTACGGGCGCTGGAAGAGGGCAACGCGGGTCTGGAGGAATCCCTGCGCCTGTTCGAGGAGGGGACCCGGCTGCTTTCGCTTTGCCACCGCCGGTTGGACGAGGCAGAAGGCCGGGTGGCCAAACTGATACGGGGTGAAGATGGTGAGCTTGGCGAAGAGCCCTGGCATGAGGAATTGGGAAGCGTCCCGGCTGATCGGGGAGTGGCAGGGCCGGGTGGAGGAGCGCCTGGGTCAGCTCCTGCCCGCTGAGGATGCAGAGCCTCGGGAGCTCCATGCCGCCATGAGGTACGCGGTGTTCCCTGGTGGCAAACGGTTGCGGCCTCTGCTGGTGATGGCGGCTGCTCACCTGGCAGGCCGCGCCTATGAGGCGCTGGATGCAGCCTGCGCGGTGGAACTGGTGCATTCGTATTCCCTGGTCCACGACGACCTGCCCTGCATGGACGACGACGACATGCGCCGGGGGCGGCCTTCCTGCCACCGTGTGTTCGGCCAGGTGGTGGCCCTCCTGGCGGGGAACGCCCTTCTCTCGCTGGCTTTCCGGGTCCTCACCTCCTATCCGGGAGACCTGGTCCGGGGAGTGGTACGGGAACTGGCAGAGGCCTGCGGGTCACTGGGGCTGGCAGGTGGACAGGTGGGCGACCTGTTATGGCGGGCAACCCCGGAGAACTACCTGTTCGTGGCCGATGCCAAAACGGCCGCCCTTTTCCGGGCCTGTCTGCGCATGGGCGGCCTGGTGGCAGGCGTGCCCGAGGAGACCATGGCGGTGCTGGACAGGTGCGGCCGGCACCTGGGTCGCGCGTTCCAGATCAGGGACGACCTGGACGACTGGGTCTCCGGGCAGGACGCCGGCGGCATGAACGCGGTGGCGGTGTGGGGCGAAGAGCGCGCCCGACGGCGTGCCGTGGAGGAAGCGGGCACGCTGTTCAGCATACTGGGGTCGCTGGGGGAAGGGGCGGGCGTACTCGCTCACCTGGTCACGCAGGTGATTCCCATGCCCGACGCGCCCATTTGATTGGCTGGGCCCCGCGTGTTATATTGAGAGTGCACAACTTTTGCGGCAGGTGGCGCAGTATCCTAGTCGGTGCCCCCATCTCTGAAGACGGGCCTAAAAATCCGTCGCGGGCACATCGATGAAGCCCCTGGTTCCGGCTTGTGACGCCCAGTCATGGGTTGGGGCTGGGGGAAAGGGGAAGGGGCGATCTACAACGGCATGTAGGCGTAGACCCTATCCCCGGGGAGGCCCGGGTGCGCAGATGCCTTCTGCGGCCCGGGGTTAACCTGCATCCGGCTGGCGGGCTGGGTGCAGTGTAGCCCGCCTTGAGTGGGCGGGGGGATGGCAGGTTCAGCCTCTTGCCGGTGGGCCCGCCGGCACGAGCGGTGCTGCCCGAAACTCCGTCTGCAAAAGAGGCTAGGGGATGATGGGTGCTGTCGAGGAAAACTCCTAGGCTGTTTCCACCGGGGAGACCGGGTGGGGATTGCAGTGTGCGCTAAGTGGTGATCCAGCGCCGTGGTCGGTGACGTCACGGGGCGGGACATAAAGGGAAACCGCCCGGGTGGCGACGCCCGGGTGTCCCGTAGGGAAAGCCTGCTGGACCTAAGCCACAACCTTTACCCACCCGGTTGCCACCTGCCCCCTCTGTATTATTGCCCAGGGGGAGGGGCGTGGGCGGGACCGTGGGGCTGGAAAAGATAAGGGGTCCCCAGGATCTGAAGAGTTTGAGCGTGCCGGAACTGGAGGGCCTGGCCGCGGAGCTGAGGCGTCTCATCACCGAGGTGACCTCCCGCACCGGCGGACACGTGGGCCCCAGCCTGGGGGCAGTAGAATTGGCTCTGGCCGTTCATTCCGTTTTCTCCAGTCCCCGCGATGTCATCATCTGGGACGTGGGTCACCAAGCCTATGCCCACAAGATACTCACCGGCCGCCGGGAGGTATTTTCCTCCCTGCGACAGAAGGGGGGCATCTCGGGCTTCCCCGACCGTGATGAGTCGAAACACGATCACTTCGGTACCGGTCATGCTTCCACGTCCATATCGGCAGCCCTGGGATTTGCGAAAGCCCGCGACTTGAGCGGTGAACCCCGGCAGGTAGTAGCAATCCTGGGAGACGGGGCCCTCACGGGCGGCATGGCTTACGAGGCCATGAACCACGCCGGCCAGGATGGAACTCACCTCATCGTGATTTTGAACGACAACTCGCTTTCTATCTCTCCCAACGTGGGGGCGATGGCCCGCTACCTGGCCAGATTGCGCTCGGCGGCCGCTTACCGCGGAGCCAAAGCCAGAATCAAAAAGATCCTGGAACGGGTGGGGCCGGTTGACCTGATCGCGGCGCTTGAGCGCATCAAAGGCAGCATCAAGTACCTGCTGTTGCCGGGCGTATTCTTCGAAACCCTGGGGTTCACCTACCTGGGTCCGGTGGACGGGCACGACATCGCCGCCCTTCAGCAGGTGCTGCGGCAGGCTCGCCAGCTCGACGGGCCGGTGCTGGTCCATGCCGTTACCCGTAAGGGCCGCGGGTACGGGCCGGCAGAAGCGGAACCCAGCCTGTTCCACGGGCCCGGGCCCTATGACCTGGAGACGGGGCAGATCAGGGCAGGGAGCGGTACCACCTGGAGCCAGGCATTTGGCACCATCGCCTGCGAACTGGCCCACAAGGACCCCCGTGCGGTGGCTATCACCGCCGCGATGCGGGACGGTACCGGGCTGGCCGAGTTTGCCCGGCGTTTCCCCGACAGGTTTTTCGATGTGGGGATTGCCGAACCTCACGCTGTTACGTTTGCCGCCGGCCTGGCCGCCGCGGGCATGCGTCCCCTGGTGGCTATCTATTCCACCTTCCTGCAGCGGGCCTACGATCAGCTGGTGCACGATGTGGCTCGGCAACGTCTCCCCGTGATATTCTGCCTGGACCGGGCCGGGGTGGTGGGTGAAGACGGCGCCACCCACCAGGGCCTGTTCGACCTGGCCTACCTGCGCCACATTCCCGGCATGACCGTGGCCTGTCCCCGGGACGTACCCGACCTCAAGGCGCTTTTGCAACTGGGGCTGCAACTGGATGGCCCTCTGGCCGTGCGCTACCCCCGTGCAGTCACCCCGCCACCGCTGGGAAGTCCGGAGCGGCGCATCCCCGCTCCTGGCCGGGGAGAAGTGTTGCGGACGGGCAGCGATGTTCTCCTGCTGGCGGTGGGCACCATGGTGGAGGTGGCCCTGGGGGCAGCCCGCTTGCTCGAAAGGGAAGGCATCCGGGCCGCGGTCATCGACGCCCGCTTCGTGAAGCCGCTGGACGAGTCCCTGGTGCTGGGTTGGGCCGGTCGCACCGGGCACGTGGTCACCGTGGAAGAGCACGCCTGCCAGGGAGGGTTCGGAAGCGCCGTGCTGGAAGCGCTGGCCCGGGCCGGGCTGCACGTAGCGGTGAGGGTGCTGGGTATCCCGGACGAGTACGTGCCCCATGGCACCCGGGCGGAGTGGCTTGAGCATTACGGGCTCACTCCGGCGGGCGTGGCGGCCGCGGCACGGGGGCTGGTTTCTCACCGCCAGGCTGCGGCAGGCGGGGAAGCCTGAAGTGCGCAGGGCAGGTATTTACCCAAACCTGGATAAGCCGGGCGCCCTCGAGGTGACGGGTCGCCTGGTTAAGTGGCTGGAAGACCGGAGTGTCGGGGTCTTACTCCCCCAGGAGGTGGCACTTCTGCTGGGTCGGCCGGAGCTGGGCGGAGAAGTGCCGGCCTGGGCCAAAGAAGCGGAATTCTTGATCGTCCTGGGTGGGGACGGTACTCTGCTGCAGGCGGCGCGCGCGGTGGCCCAGGCGGAAACCCCGATTCTGGGCGTCAACCTGGGGCACCTGGGATTCCTCACGGAGGTGGAAGTACCCCAGTTGTGGGAGGTGCTCCCCCGCATCTTGGCCGGCGACTTCGAGGTGGAAGAGCGCATGATGCTCGAGACCCGGGTCTTGCGCTCGGGCCGGGAAGAAGCCCGCTTTTTGGCCCTCAACGAGGTGGTCGTATCCAAGGGGGTATTCGCCCGCCTTATCCAGCTCGAGCTTCTCGTCGGGGGCCGCCCCGTGGAAGAGTACTGGTCGGACGGCCTGATCATTGCCACCCCCACGGGTTCTACGGCTTACTCCCTTTCTGCAGGCGGTCCCATCGTGAGCCCCCAGTTGGAAGTGCTCATCATAACGCCCATCTGCCCCCACACCCTCTACTCCCGGTCCCTGGTCATATCCCAGCGCGAGCAGGTGCGCGTGAGGGTATGGGCCAACCACCGCGAGCTGGCGCTGACCATCGACGGGCAGCGGGGTTACCGGCTGGAACCCGGCGACGAACTGGAGGTCAGCAAGGCGTCGGAAACAGCCCGTCTTATCAGGCAGAGAGGCTGGAGCTTTTACGAAGTATTGCGGCGCAAGTTGAAGGAAGGGCCTAAAGGGGACGTGGGCGAGCAGGAAATGACGAAAAAGAGAAGAAGTAATAGTCGGACCGGCTGGGGTGGGAGGGAGGCATGAAGGCCCGACGCCAGATGAAAATCCTGGAGATCATCCGGGAGCGCCCGGTGGAGACCCAGGAGGAACTCGCCCAGGAGTTGCGCAAGCTCGGTATGCCCGTGACCCAGGCTACCGTCTCCCGAGACATCAAGGACCTCAACCTGGTCAAGGTGCCCACGGGGGACGGCCGCCAGCGTTACGCCCTTCCCCAGGAGCAGGTGATGAGCGGGTACACCGACAGGTTGCGGCGCGTCCTGCGCGATAGCGTACTGAGCCTGGATGTATCGGAGAACCTGATCGTGGTGAAGTGCCTGAGCGGGGCGGCGCCGGCGGTGGGTGAAGCCCTGGACAACCTGCGCTGGCAGGAGATAGTGGGTACGGTGGCCGGGGACAACACGGTGCTGGTGGTGGTACGGGGACGGGAGCGGGCACAGACGGTGATGGAACGGATGCGGCAACTCATCGAGTAGGGGGACCCTTGGTGCTCAGGGAGCTGTACATAGAGAACCTGGCTATCATAGGCCGGGTCCGGCTGAGTCTGGACGCCGGCCTCAATGTGCTCACGGGGGAGACTGGAGCCGGCAAATCCATCGTCATCGACGCCCTGGAACTGGCGCTGGGAGGGCGGGCTTCCCCCGACCTCGTCCGTACCGGGGAAGACCGCCTGCTGGTGGAGGCTCTCTTCGAGGTAGATGCCGATCACTATCCCCGGGCGGCGGCGGCGTTGAAGGAAATGGGATGGGCGGCGGGAGAACTGGTGCTCAGCCGGGAGGTGCAGCGCACGGGGCGCTCCCTCTGCCGGATCAACGGTCGTCCGGCCACGGTCGCCATGGTGCGGGCGCTCACCCGCTACCTGGTAGAACTCCATGGCCAGCACGAGCATCAACTTTTGCTCGATCGTTCCAGCCACCTGGGTTTTCTGGACGGCTTCGCCGGGCTGGATCAGTTACGCCGGGAGATGGAAGAGACTTACCGCGGGTGGCTTAAGATCAGGGGTGATCTGGAGCACCTCCGTTCTTCGGCCCGGGAGAGGGCCCGCCGCCTGGACCTGCTGGAGTTCCAGATCCGGGAGATCGATGCCGCCCGGTTGCGGGTGGGCGAAGATGAGGAACTGGTGCGGGAGCGTCAGATCCTGGTAGCCGCCGAAAAGCTGGTCGCCAGTGCGCGGCAGGTATACGAACTGCTTTACGGAGGGACGGAGGGAACCGTACACGACCGTCTGGCCGAGGCTGCCTCATTGCTGGGGGAAGCCTGCCGTGTTGACGAGGGCCTGCGTCCGCTGGCAGCGCAGGTGGAAGACCTCTTGACGGCCGTCGATGAGGTATCCCGCGAGGTGGCCGCTTATGCCGACCGGGTGGAGGGAGATCCTGCCCGTCTGGCCCAGGTGGAGGCTCGCCTCGCCATCATAGATGCGTTGAAGCGAAAGTATGCCGATACGGTGGCCGGGATCCTGGCGTTTCGCGACGAAGCCGCCCGGGAGAGAGATGTGCTCCTCCACGGGGAAGAATCGGCTCAGGAACTGGAGAAGGAACTGGCCCGGGTGGAAACCCGCCTGGTGGGGCTGGCCCAGCAAGTTTCATCTTTGCGTTCCCAGGCAGCCTCCCGTCTGGCCGAACGGGTGACCGGCGAACTGGGGGAGCTGGCCATGGGTTCTGCCCAGTTCCTGGTGGCGGTATCCCAGCGGGAGGATCCCGCAGGGCTCCCCTGCGGTGGGCGGCGGCTGGCCATGGGACCTCACGGCATGGACCAGGTTGAGTTTCTCTTTTCTGCCAACCCCGGTGAACCACCCCGGCCGCTGGAAAAGGTGGCCTCGGGGGGAGAACTGGCCCGGGTGATGCTGGCCTTAAAGACAGTGCTGGCCGACCTGGACGGCATACCCACCCTGGTTTTCGACGAGGTGGACGCCGGTATCGGGGGGCAGACGGCCCACGTGCTGGGGGCCAAGCTGGCCCGAGTGGCCCGTCACCGCCAGGTGGTGGTGGTTACCCACCTGGCCCCGGTAGCGGCATTTGCCCGTCACCATCTTGTCGTGCAAAAAACCGTAAGTGGCGCGCGCACGGACGTCGAAGTGACCGTGCTGGCAAGAGAAGAACAGCGATTGCAGGAACTGGCCCGCATGCTGGGAGGAGCCCAGGTCACCAGGGAAGCCCTGGAGCACGCCCGCCGCCTGCGCCAGGAAGCGGCCCCGCAGGCATAAGCTGTCTTCATATGTACGTGTCGACGCGGCAACCTTAAGCCGGACCAAACCCGCTTCCAAGCGGAATTTGACAGTTCCGGAGGTTGCTGTCGTGGAGAAACGCAGGCCCTTAACCTTTTTCCCATCCAGGCCGGGAAGGCTCTGGGTGGCCCAGAGAACGCTCGTCTTTCTTGCCCTAATCCTGTCCACCCTGGCCAGCTTCGCCGTGCGCCCCCTGGCCGAACTGCCGGAAGAACTGGCGCTGGTAGCTGGCCAACCCCACGACCTGCGCCTGCCCGCCGGTATTCGGGGGTATCTTGACCCCGCTGGTCAGGTGCAGGTGACTGCCGGGTATCCCGACAGCCTGGCCGGCTGGCTCACGGGTGGAACCCGCTTCACCCTGAGTCCTCGGGCCCAGGGAAAGGCCCGCCTGGAATTCCGCCTTTTGGGTGTATTACCCGTGCGTTCCGTCCTGGTGAGCGTGATCCCCGACACCAGGGTCATGGTGGGAGGGCACTCCATCGGAGTGGTGGTCTCCAGCCGGGGGGTGGTGGTCACCGGGATCAGGCCAGTGCGGACGACGGCAGGGGTACGCTCTCCCGCCCAGGATGCCGGCATCCTGCCCGGCGACATTATCCTCAGCGCGGGCGGAGCACCCGTGCGTGACGAAGAAGACCTGGCCCGCCGCGTTGGGCAGGCGGGCAGGAGCGGACAGGCCCTGGTTTTGGAAGTAGAAAGAGATGACCGCCGATTCACGGTGACGGTTACCCCCGTGGCCCTGCCCGATGGCACTTTCCGCATTGGGCTGGCCGTGCGAGACGGCACCGCCGGCGTGGGCACCCTCACCATGTGGGACCCCGCCACCATGCGGTTCGCCGCTCTGGGGCATATGGTCACGGATGCGGAGACGGGGCGGCCCGTGCGCCTGGACGAGGGCCACATCGTCCTGGCGGGGATTCTGGCCGTCCACCAGGGCAGACGGGGTCACCCCGGGGAGAAGGTGGGCGTGTTCCTCCCCGAGCAGGATGTCCTGGGCCGCATCGATCGTAACACCCCTTGCGGCATCATGGGGGAACTGCAACGCCCCCTTTCCAACCTCCTCTATGCCGCTCCGGTGCCCCTGGCGGCCGCTGCCACGGTACGGGAGGGAGCGGCGGAGGTACTCACCGTGGTCGATGGCCAGACTATTGAGTCGTTCAGTGCCCAGATCCAGAAGGTGTGGGCGGATCGGCGTTATGAGGGAAAGGGCATGGTGGTCAAGATCACCGACACCCGGCTCCGGCAGCAGGCAGGGGGTATCGTGCAGGGCATGAGCGGGAGTCCGGTGATCCAGGACGGCCGGCTGGTAGGGGCGGTGACCCACGTCTTCGTCAATGACCCCACCCGCGGGTACGGCGTGCTGGCCCAGTGGATGTGGGAAGAGATGGTGCAGGCGGCCACCGTGCGTGCTGACGGGCAGGCTCGGTGAGACCGGCGTGCCCGCGGACGGGCATGCCCCGCATAGACCCTCTGTGAGCGCCGGGCGCGTACGTCCCGCTGGACCCTTTTGTCGGTTGGTGACGAAAGGTTTTTTCTGGAATAAGTAGGAATCGACCCCGCTGGCGGCGAAATGATGAGGGCGCGGTCACGAGGGTGAGTTTGGGGAAGGGGGTCACGTTTATGGAGAAGATCAGGGTTCTCATCGCCGACGACAACCGGGAATTCTGCGAACTGCTGCGCGAGTACATAGACCAGCAGCCTGACCTCCAGGTCGTGCAGATGGTGCACAACGGCTCTCAGGTGCTTGTCTCCCTCCAGGACACCAGGCCGGACGTGCTCCTCCTGGATATCATCATGCCTCACCTGGACGGCATCGGCGTGCTGGAGAAACTGGTCGATCTGCCCCGGAAGCCGCGGGTGGTGGTGCTTACCGCCTTCGGGCACGAACACGTGACCGGGCGCGCCGCGGAACTGGGGGCCGATTACTGCGTACTGAAACCCTTCGACCTGGACGTGCTGGCAGCGCGCATCCGGGAAGTAGCCAGAGGTGCCCCGGCGCGGCCGGCGCCCCAAGCGCGGGCGCGGAACCTGGATGCCGAGGTTACCTCGGTGATCCGCGAGGTGGGCATTCCCGCCCACATCCGGGGCTACAGTTACCTGCGGGATGCGATCCTCATGGTGATCGAAGACATGGAACTCATCAACGCGGTGACCAAGAGCCTGTACCCGGCGATCGCCCAAAAGTACCGCACCACGCCTTCCCGGGTGGAGAGGGCGATCCGGCATGCCATCGAGGTGGCGTGGAACCGGGGGAACTTGGAGGCCATCGAGGAGATGTTCGGTTACACCGTGAGCCGCGACAAGGGCAAGCCCACCAATGCCCAGTTCATCGCCATGGTGGCCGACCGCATGCGCGTCGCCCTGCGCGCCAGCTAAGGTGGCATGCGCAGGAGTACGGCATGCACGCCGCCACCGGTGTGAAAAGGGCAAAAGGGGGTGTGAGGGCGAAGCCCGGCGACCCCGGGTGAGAAGGGAAACGACCGCGGAGTGGAGAATAGGTAACTGGTCAGACGGCGCGAAGAGGAGCTGATGCAGTTTGCTCCCTGTGCTGTTGCCCCTGGTGGCGATGCGCACCCGGGGTCAGTGTATATCCTGAGAGCCGTTCCCGAGAGGAGCGGCTCTAATTTTTGGGCGGAGGTGGTGGCATGGGTATCTTCGAAGCCATGGCCCGGGCAGGCCACGAGCAACTTTCCTTTTGCCGGGAGCCCGTTTCCGGGCTGCGGGCCGTCATCGCGATCCACAACAGTACCATCGGGCCTGCCCTGGGGGGCTGTCGCATGTGGAAGTACGAGACGGAGGAGGATGTGGTGCGCGACGTCCTGCGGCTGTCGCAGGGGATGACGGAAAAGAATACGGCGGCGGGCCTCAATTACGGGGGAGGAAAGTGCGTAATCTGGGGTGACCCGGCCCGGGACAAGAGCGAGGCCCTCTTCCGGGCCCTGGGGCGCTTCGTGGAAGGGTTCGGAGGCCGGTTCATCACGGGCACCGACGTGGGCACGGTCCCTGCGGACTTCGTGTGGGCGGCTGCGGAAACCCGATATGTGGTCGCTCTTCCGGAGGAGTACGGCGGGAGCGGGGATACCTCGATCATCACCGCCTTTGCTGTTTGGAAGGGCATGAAGGCATGCGCCCGGGTGGTCTTCGGGTCCGATTCCCTGCGGGGGCTGAAAGTGGCCCTGCAGGGAGTGGGCAAGGTGGGGGGGCACCTGGCCCGTCAACTGCACGAAGAAGGGGCACTCCTGCTGGCATGTGACGCCAACCCGGCCCGGCTGGACGAGGTGGCGTCCCGGATCCCGCTGGAAAAGATCAGCCAGGAGGAGATATACGACGTAGAATGCGATATCTTCTCTCCCAATGCCCTGGGCGGGATCCTCAACGACCACACCATCCCCCGGCTGCGGTGCCGGGTGGTGGCGGGGGCGGCCAACAACCAGCTCCAGGAGCTGCGGCACGCAGACATGCTCAAGGAGCGGGGCATCCTCTATGCGCCCGACTTCATCATCAACGCCGGCGGCGCGATCCAGGCCGCCGACGAACTGGGGGGTTACAACCGCGATCGCGCCCTGCGCAAGGCGGCGGGTATCTACGACCACTTGCTGGAGGTATTTCGGATCGCTCGCGAGCAGGACATCTCCCCTGCCCGGGCGGCGTACGTGTACATCGAACGCAGGCTAGAGATGCTCGGGGCCCTGGGCCGCATCCTGGTGCCCCGGGCCGCATCAAGGTGAGGAGGTGGCGCCATGGAAGTTTTCACCTCCATGGACGAGTACGGGCATGAGCAGGTCGTGTTCTGTTACGACGAAGGGTCGGGGCTGAGGAGCATCATCGCCATCCACGACACTTCCCTGGGGCCGGCCCTGGGGGGCTGTCGCATGTGGCCGTACCGCAGTGAGGAGGAAGCCCTCTGGGATGTATTGCGGCTGTCCCGGGGGATGACCTACAAGAACGCGGCCATGGGTCTCAACCTGGGCGGGGGTAAGGCGGTCATCATAGGCGACCCCCGCCGGGATAAGACCGAAGCGCTGCTGCGGGCTTTCGGGCGCTTCGTCCACACCCTGGGGGGAAGGTATGTCACCGCCGAGGATGTGGGCACCACGGTTTGGGATATGGCCGTGGTGCGGTACGAGACGCCTTACGTGGCCGGCCTGAGCGAGAAGTCGGGCGACCCTTCTCCCGCCACCGCCTTTGGGGTGTGGAGGGGGATGAAGGCCTGCGCCCGCTGGCTGTGGGGGTCGGAATCCCTGCGGGGTAAGACCGTGGCCTTGCAGGGAGTGGGGAAGGTGGGTGCGGTGCTGGCCCGTCACCTGCGGGACGAGGGGGCCCACCTGGTGATCACCGACATGGACTCCGAGCGGGTCCGCGCCGTCGGCCAAGAACTGGGAGCGGAAGTGGTGGAGCCCGACGCCATCTACGACGTACCGTGTGACATCTTCTCCCCCTGCGCCCTGGGAGCAGTGGTGAATGACGACACCCTGAGGAGGTTCCGGTGTTCCGTAATCGCGGGCGCCGCGAACAACCAGCTTGCCGAACCGCGCCACGGCTACGCCCTCGAGGAGCGGGGCATCCTGTATGCGCCCGACTTCGTTATCAACGGCGGAGGCGTAATTAACGTGAGCGACGAGTTCGAAGAAGGGGGTTACAACCGGGACCGGGCATTTGCTAAGATAGCAACAATTTATGACAAGCTGTGGCGGATCTTCACCGTTGCCCGCGAGGAGAAGATCCCCACTTTCCTGGCCGCGGACCGGGTGGCCGAGGAGCGCATCGCAGCCATCCGTCGCCTGCACCGGATATACGTGCCGGGGCGATGAGGGATGGCGCAGGACCAGGTGACCGTGTTCCTGGGCCCGTACGGCAGCGGCAAAACGGAGATCGCCCTCAATTATGCGGTTTGGCTGGCCCGTCAGGTGCCGGCGGTGTGGCTGGCGGACCTGGACCTGGTGACCCCGTACTTCCGGGCCCGCGACGCCCGAGATAGCCTGGAGCGGGAAGGAGTGCATGTGGTGGCCGCCGACCCTGCCTGGGGCGACGGGGACCTCCCCATTCTGCCCCCCGGCCTGAGCGGGCTCTTGCGGAAGGGGGGCCCCGGGGTGGTGGACGTGGGGGGAGGCGACGCGGGGGCGCGGGTGCTGGGATCCGTGCGCCCGCTCGTCGAGAGTCACCAGCGCGTCTTGATGGTGTTCAACCCCTACCGGCCCGGATGCGATTCTCCTTCCCGGCTGGCCGCCTTGGCCCGCGAGGTGGCCGAAAGCAGCCGTCTTAACCCCATCGGGGTGGTGTCCAATCCTCACCTGGGATCCCATACCACGGTGGAGACCGTGGGTCGGGGACACCTGGTTGTGGAACAGGCGGCCCACCTGCTGGGCCTGCCCGTGGTCATGCTCGCTGCGTTACAGGACATTGCGCCTGCCGTGGAGAAGATGCTGGGCCGGGAAGTATTCCCCCTGCGGCGGTACCTTGTTCTGCCGTGGGAGTAAGTCAAGGGAGGCGGTGGATACGGAAAAGAGGGTGGTTTTTGCGGAAGAGAGATGCAAAGCCTGCGAGCTGTGCGTCCACTTTTGCCCGCAGAAGATCATCCGGCTGGCTCCCGACCGCATCAACCCGTCCGGGTACCACCCGGCCGAGGTGGTGGAGCAGGAGCGCTGCACCAGTTGCCGCATATGTGCGCTCATGTGCCCGGATGTGGTGATCGAGGTATACCGGTGAGGGGGTGGGATGGTGGCGGAACTGGTTCTCATGAAGGGAAACGAGGCCATTGCCGAAGCGGCCATCCGGGCCGGGTGCCGGTTTTACGCCGGCTACCCCATAACCCCCCAGAATGAGCTGTGCGAATATATGGCCAGGCGTATGCCCGAGGTGGGGGGTACTTTCATCCAGTCGGAGTCGGAAATCGCGGCGATCAACATGGTGTACGGGGCTGGCTCGGCGGGGGCCCGAGCCATGACCTCCTCTTCTTCGCCGGGGATAAGCCTCAAGCAGGAGGGAATTTCCTACCTGGCCGGGGCGGAGGTGCCCGGGGTAATCGTAAACATGGTCCGGGGGGGACCTGGGCTGGGGAGCATCCAGCCCGCCCAGTCCGATTACTTTCAGGCCACCCGGGGGGGAGGCCACGGTGACTACCGTACGGTGGTACTGGGCCCGGGTAGCATCCAGGAGGCAGTGGAACTGACCATGCTGGCCTTCGACATCGCCGACCGCTATCGCAACCCGGTGGTGGTGCTGGGCGACGGGATGCTGGGGCAGATGATGGAACCCGTGCGGTTCCCCGATACTCCACCGCCTTCTCCCCAACCTAAACCCTGGGCCACCACCGGCACCAGGGGACGGGGGCACCCCAATATCATCAACTCCCTGTATATCGAAGCAGAAGCCTGTGAGCGCCACAACCAGCGCCTGCAGGAGAAGTACCGGCGAATAGAGCGGGAAGAGGTCCGATACGAGCTTGTGGATCCCGAAGCGGAATACTTCCTGGTGGCGTACGGGACCGGTTCCCGCATTTGCCGGGCGGTGATCGCGCGGGCGCAGGCAGAAGGGCTGCGCGTGGGTATGGTGCGTCCCATCACCCTGTGGCCTTTTCCCCAGGTGGCCATCGAGCAGGTGGTGGAGCGGGCACGGGCGTTCCTGGCCGTGGAAATGTCGGCGGGGCAAATGGTCGAGGACGTCAGGCTGGCTGTGGCGGGGCGGTGCCCGGTGTATTTCTTCGGACGCACCGGGGGGGCCGTGCCCACTCCCCAGGAAGTGATGTCCCGCCTGAAGATGATCGTGGAAGGCCGGGGAGGTGAGCTCTGATGCAGCGCATATTCACCCGTCCCCAGGCTCTGACCGATGTTCCCTTTCACTACTGTCCCGGGTGTCCCCACGGGATCGTGCACCGTCTGGTGGCCGAGTGCATCGACGAGCTGGGGGTCAGGGAGAGAACCGTGGGGATCGCCCCCGTGGGATGCGCCGTATTCGCATACAACTACTTCAACTGCGATATGATCCAGGCCGCTCACGGGCGCGCCCCGGCGGTGGCCACGGGGGTGAAGCGGGCCCAACCCGACGCGGTGGTATTCACCTACCAGGGAGATGGGGACCTGGCTGCCATCGGTACGGCGGAGATCATCCACGCTGCCACCCGGGGTGAGCGCATCACGGTGGTATTCATCAACAACGCCATCTACGGCATGACAGGCGGTCAGATGGCCCCCACCACCCTGGTGGGGCAGGAGACCACCACGACCCCGCGGGGCCGGGATGCCTCTTACCACGGCCATCCCGTGCGGGTGTCGGAGATGCTGGCTCTCCTTGATGGAACCGCCTACGTGGCCCGGGTCTCGGTGCACGGCCCCGGGCACGTGAACAGGGCCAAGCGGGCCCTGCGCAAGGCCTTCGAGGTGCAAATTCACAACCTGGGCTTTTCCCTGGTGGAGGTTGTTTCCGCCTGTCCCACCAACTGGGGGATGACACCGGTGGAAGCCCTCCGCTGGGTCGAGCAAAACATGCTCCCCTACTACCGCCTGGGGGAGTTCAAGACGCCCGGGCAGGGGGAGGCATGATCTCATGGTGCACGAGGTGCTCATGGCCGGGTTTGGAGGCCAGGGAGTGATGGCCATGGGTTCGCTGCTCGCGTACGCGGGCATGCTGGACGGCAAGCAGGTATCCTGGCTGCCCTCCTACGGGCCCGAGATGCGGGGAGGCACCGCCAATTGTCATGTGGTGATTTCCGACGAACCGGTGGCCTGCCCCCTGGTGACGGAACCCACGGCTGCCATCGTCCTCAATCGCCCTTCCCTGGACCGCTTCGAGAAGGCGGTGCGGCCCGGCGGCATCCTGGTCTACAACTCCTCGCTGATCGATCGGCAGCCGGTGCGGACCGACGTCAGGGTGGTTGCCATTCCCGCCAATCAGATAGCGGAAGAACTGGGCTCAGGCCGGGTGGCCAACATGGTGTGCCTGGGTGCTTTTTTGGCCCTCACGGGGGCGGTGTCCGTGCAAGCGGTGTGCGAATCCCTGCGGAAGGTACTTCCCGTTCACCGGCACGACCTCATCCCCGTCAACGAAGCCGCCCTGCGCCGCGGCAGAGAGCTGGCCCAGGGACACTAGAGGAGCCGCTCGACAGTCCGCGAAAAATGTAATAGAGGGGGCCGGGAACGGGGAGAAGACTGTGGAAGAACAACCGCGCCGGATCATCACGGTGGAAGAAGTGGAGGACCTCATCCGCCAGCTGCCCTCCGTTCAGGCGGTGCGGGTGGTGGTCTCCGACTGGGGGGCCATTGAGGAGATCCATGTGCTGGCCGGGAGTGAGCGTCCTGCCAAACAGATCGTGCGGGACGTGGAATCCTGCCTTATGGCCCGCTGGGGGCTGGTGGTGGACCACAAGTGCATCAGCGTGGCCCAGTTAACCCCAAGGGAGCCACCCCCTTTCGGCGTCCGTGTTCGCCTGCTGGGCGTTCATATTTTGAACGACGCCGTTCGGCACACCTGTCGGGTAGAGACTAGCCTGGGGCTCATGGACCCGGCCACCGGAGAGCCCGTGTTCACATACCGGGGGAGTGCGGAAGGAGGGGATATGCCCCAGGCCATCTGGTTCACGGCGGTCAGCGCCACCGTCCAGGCTCTCAACCAACTTGCGGACCCGGGGTGGGAGTTTGCCCCTCAGGGTGCTACGTGCGTAGAGGCGGGGAGCGAGCAGGTGGCCGTAGTATCGCTGGTCTTGCTCACGCCCCGCGGAGACGAGGAGACCCTGGCGGGAGCAGCGGTGGTGCGAGGTGAACGGGTGGAAGCATTCGTGAAGGCCACCCTGGACGCTGCCAACCGGCGTCTGGGTAAGGCATGTGCTCAACAATCCCGCCGACGCTGGTCGGAGGTACCGGGAGGGGAAGAAGGCAATGACGACTGACCGGGACGGAGATGACGTGCTGCCATCTCCCGGAAAGCCGCCGCACCCGCGGGAGTGTCCGCGTTCACCCATCAGGAGGGGAGGAAGTCGCATCCGCATTCCCAAGCCCCAGATCCCGCCGGTGGAACCGTACGGCACCGAGGTGCACGTACGCCGTCCCGACCCGGCCCAGCCCGTCCGGGTGGTGGGGCCCAGTCCCCGTCCCCTGTTGACACCTCTGCCCCGCTCAAGCAAGACCGTATTCCGCGGGAAGCTCCTGCAGGTGCAGGTGGACCGGGTGAGGGTGGGTGGTCACACCCTGGAGAGAGAGGTGGTGCATCACCCGGGGGCGGTGGCGGTGGTGGCCATCACGCCCGCGCGTGAGGTGGTTCTGGTGCGCCAGTACCGGCATGCCGTCCGCGCGTGGCTGTGGGAGATCCCGGCCGGGACTCTGGAACCGGGCGAGCAACCCCTCGTAGCCGCCCGGCGTGAGCTGGAGGAGGAGACTGGATACCGGGCGGAAAATTGGGTGAAACTGGCGGAGGTCTATACCACCCCCGGGTTCTGCACGGAGAAAATGGTGCTGTACCTGGCCAGGAACCTGACCGAGGGGACGGTTTGCCCGGAAGAAGACGAGGACTTGCAGGTGAGCAAAGTTCCCTGGGAGGAGGCCCTCGAGGGGATCAGGCAGGGTCGTTTCCGGGATGCCAAGACCATCCTGGGACTGGTGCTGGCTCGTTCCTACCTGGACGGGGACATACCACCGGCAGAGGGGGCATAACCTCTACTGGAATCCCGGGGGGAAGGGGTGAACCGCCACGCGCAGCGGTGTGGCCTCTTTCTTCGTTGCCCACCTGCGCTTGACGGTCCTGGTGGTGGTGATGTTCGCGCTGGGTGTGGGAGCGGGGGCGTGGGCGGTCCGGGCCCTGGACGCCGCCCAGCGTGCCGAGCTGGTTACATATCTAGAGGAACTGGGTCGTGTGATCGGAGACGGCGCCGGTGGCCAGAGCGGGCCGGAGATCCTGCGAGCTTCCCTTGTGCAGAACCTGCGCACACTGGCGGCCATGTGGTTGGGCGGGTTGCTGGTCATCGGCGTTCCCCTGGCCCTCCTTCTCGTCATGGTGCGGGGGTTTGCCATCGGTTTCACGGTGGGTTTCCTGGCCAGTGAGGCGGGCTGGAGAGGGGTGGTCTTCAGCCTGGGTGCCGTGCTGCCCCACAGCCTGCTGGCCGTACCCGCCCTCTGGGCGGCGGCCGTTGGCTCCCTTTCTTTTGCCGGCAGGGTGTGGGGTGCCCGCAGACGCCGGTGGACAGGCGCTCTGGCAGGCGACGTGGTGGCCTACCTGGGGATAGGCATGGTGGTGGCGTGCCTGCTGGGCCTGGCCAGCCTGGCAGAAGCCTACATCACCCCTGCCCTCATCAGGCTGCTGGGGGGGCTGGTTAAGGGCTGATGCGGTTGCGGTATCCCGTGCCGGTGTCACCCGGTGCTTTCCCTGCCGGAAGCAGGAATCCGGGTCGGCAGGGAAGTATTGTTCTTGAGGTTCACCATGCGGAACAACGGCCGCTGTCAGGGATGTGCCAATGTGAGGAGGGATGTGCACGTGGTAATCGGGGTCCCCAAAGAGATCAAGGCAGATGAGAACCGGGTGGCCATCACGCCCGCCGGGGTCATGGCCCTGACCGGGCACGGGCATCGGGTAGTGGTGGAGTCCGGTGCGGGAGAGGGAAGCGGCTTTTCTGACGAGGACTTCCGCGCGGCGGGAGCAACCATCGTCAACCGGGAAGAGGCCTGGAGTGCGGAAATGGTTCTCAAGGTGAAGGAGCCCCTGCCGGAAGAGTACGGTTTCTTCCGGCCCGGCCAGGTACTGTTCACCTACCTCCACCTGGCCGCCGAACGTGAACTCACCCTTGCCCTGGCCAGGCGCGAGGTGGTCGCGATCGCTTACGAAACGGTGCAGCTTGAGGACGGTTCCCTGCCCCTCCTGACGCCCATGAGCGAGGTGGCGGGCAGGATGGCGGTGCAGATAGGGGCCCACTTCCTGGAGAAGCGCCAGGGAGGAAGGGGAGTGCTGTTGGGTGGGGTACCCGGTGTACCCCCAGCGGACGTGGTCATCGTGGGCGGAGGTACGGTGGGGACAAATGCCGCCAAGATCGCCTTCGGCATGGGAGCCCGGGTCACCGTCCTGGACATCAGCGCCGAGCGGCTCCGCTATCTGGATGACCTGTTCGGCGGTCAGGTTACCACCCTCATGTCCAACAGCTACAACATCGGACAAGCTGTCAGCCGGGCCGACCTGCTCATCGGGGCCGTGCTCATACCGGGGGCCCGCGCTCCTCACCTGGTGACCGAAGACATGGTCAGGTCCATGAAGCCTGGGTCAGTGATCGTAGACGTGGCCATCGACCAGGGCGGCATCGTAGCCACCATGGACCGGGTTACCACCCATTCCAATCCTACGTTCGTGAAGCACGGAGTGGTCCATTATGCCGTGGCCAACATCCCGGGGGCTGTGCCCCGCACGTCGACCCTGGCCCTCACCAACGTGACGATTCCTTACGCCATACGACTGGCGGATAAGGGCTGGAGGCGCGCGGTGCAGGACGAGCCTGCCCTGGCGCGGGGGGTCAACGTTTGCCTAGGCCACATCACATACCCAGCGGTGGCCGAGGCCCATGGCCTGCAGAGCCGGCCCCTGACCGAGCTGCTCTGAATTCTGCATTCCCACCGGTATCTTCCGGGTCGACCTGCGACCGTGGCCGTTCTGCCCCCGGCCCCCGTTCTGGGGGGCCGGGGGAATACATAACTATGAGTTGGGAACATTGCTATGAGGGGCGGGGACTGATGGCAAAGCAGAAAGGAATTCCCTTGCCTACGCCGAATACCCAGGAGGCGGCCCAGAGGAGCATAGGGCGCAGCACAAAGGGTGGTAAGGCGATGTCGGTGCCCGACCTGATCGCCCATTTTGTAGACTACCTGCGGACCGAGAAGGGCCTGTCTCAGAACACCCTGGCATCGTACGGCTGCGACCTGGACCAGTACCAGCAGTTCCTGAGCCAGCTGGGGCAGAGCCTGGCCACCGCCAGCCGGGCCACGGTGGTCTCCTACCTGGTGTGGCTGCAAAAGCAGGGGCGGGCTACGGCCACTGTGGCGCGGCGGTTGGCTGCGCTGCGGGCTTTTTACCAGTTCATGGTGCGCGAGCGCTACATAGATAGCGATCCCACGGACAACCTGGAGTCTCCCCGCCTGGAACGGAAGTTGCCGCGCGTGCTGACGGTCAGGGAAGTGGAAAGGCTGCTGGCCCAGCCGGACCCGGCCACACCGGCGGGCTTGCGGGACCGGGCCATGCTGGAGCTTCTGTACGCCACTGGGATCAGGGTTTCCGAACTTGTTAACCTGCGCGTAGAAGACGTCAACCTGAACCTGGGCTACGTGCGCTGCCTGGGCAAAGGGGGCAGGGAGAGGATCATCCCCCTGGGACGTATGGCCCGCAAGGCGGTGAAGGAATACCTCACCTACGGGCGTCCCCGGCTGCTGGGTGATCCCGGTGAGCACACCCTGTTTCTGAACCATCAGGGTGCCCGCCTCACCAGGCAGGGGTTCTGGAAAATAATCAAGAAGTACGCCCAGCAGGCGGGCATCGGCAAGAACATCACCCCGCACACCCTGCGGCACTCCTTCGCCACCCATTTGCTGGAGAACGGGGCCGACCTGCGTTCCGTGCAGGAGATGCTGGGGCACGTCGATATCGCCACCACCCAGATTTACACCCAGGTAACCAAGGGGAGACTGAAGGAGGTATACTCACGCACCCACCCGAGGGCATGATTCCCTGCCGTCGTGCCATCCTGCTGGTGATAGACGGGCTGGGCGTCGGGGCTCTTCCCGACGCCGATTTCTACGGCGACCGGGGCTCTAACACCCTGGGGAACCTGGGCCGCGCCGCAGGAGGGCTGCGCATCCCCCATCTGGCCGGCCTCGGCCTCACCCATTGCACCGAAGTGCCGGGGAGCCCCCTGGTGCCAGCCGGGCAGGTAGCAGGTGCCTGGGGGATCATGGCTCCCCTTTCCCCGGGCAAGGAGACCATGATTGGCCACTGGGAATTGGCCGGGGTGGTGATCGACGCCCCCCTTGATACCTTCCCCCGAGGTTTTCCCCGCTGGTTGATAGATGAAGTGGAGCGTATCACTGGCCGCCCGGTGCTGGGGAACGTGCCCGCCTCCGGGACGGTAATCATTTCCGAACTGGGCGAAGAACACCTACGCACGGGACGTCCCATCGTCTACACCTCCGCCGACAGCGTGCTGCAGGTCGCTGCCCATGAGGAAGTAGTTCCCCCGTCGCTCCTTTACCAGTGGTGTGCCCAGATCAGGGCCCTGCTCGACCGGGGCCCCCTGCGGGTGGGACGGGTGATCGCCCGTCCCTTCACCGGGAGCCCCGGTTCCTTCCGGCGCACACCCGGCCGGCACGACTGGGCCTTGCCCCCTCCCGGGCGTAGCGTACTGGACGCCCTCGCCGAAGCGGGGTACGAGGTGGTGGGGATCGGCAAGGTTCCCGACATATACGCGGGGCGGGGCATCACCAGGCGCGTCCCGGCTGGCGGCAACAGAGAGATCCTGGCTGCCCTGGAAGAGACGTTCGCCGGCCTGGAGCGAGGCCTCATCGTAGCCAACCTGGTGGATTTTGACATGCTTTACGGTCACCGCAACGACGTTTCCGGGTACGCCCGCGCCCTCGAGGAACTGGATGTCTGGCTGGGGGACTTTCTGCCTCGTCTTGATGAAGGGGACGAGGTGGTCATCACTGCAGATCACGGGTGTGATCCCACCACCCCCAGCACGGATCATTCCCGGGAGCTGGTACCGGTGCTGGTGACCGGCCCCGGCTGGCGGCAGCGAGGGTGCCTGGGGGTGAGGCACACCTTCAGCGACGTGGCTGCTACCCTGGCCCGCCAATTCCAGGTGGACTGGTTATCGGCCGCGGGCGCCCGGCCGTTCTGACCGGGCACCCGGGGGCAGTGGCAGTGTTCAACCCCGGCTGAGATGGCCGCCGTGAGCCTGGCCTAAGGGGGGGCGGCGTCACGGCGGCGGCTGTTCCGCGGGTGTACGTGCTCCCGTGCCCGGGCAAGCTAAGGAAAAAGGCCCGGGGAGGTGGCGGTATTGCGCGCGAAAGTGCGCCTTCACGCGATAGTGGGTATTGCGCTGCTGGTGGTATCTCTGGGCTGTGCCTGGTGGCCGCTCGAGACTGGCCTTGCCGACGGCCCTCCCGGCGAAGAAGAGGGCCAGACGGCCACCGGGGAACTAGCCGAGGCCGCGACCAGGATAGAATTCCCCCTCAAGTCAGAAGCGGCGGTCCTCATGGACGTGGTCACCGGGCAGGTGCTGTACGCCAGGGAGCCCCACAAGAAGTGGCCGCCGGCCAGCCTGACCAAGATCATGACCCTGGCCCTGGCCTGCGAGGCCCTGGAGCAGGGGAAGGTCAAGCCCGAGGACGTGGTGGTGGCCAGCGAAAACGCCTGGGAAATGGGGGGTTCGGAGATCTGGCTGGAGCCCGGTGAAGAGATGCCCTTCTCGGACCTCCTGCTTGCGGTGGCGGTGGGTTCGGCCAACGATGCGGCGGTAGCAGTGGCCGAGTACCTGGCCGGCTCTGAGCAAAAGTTCGTGGAGTGGATGAACGAGAAGGCGCGGGCCCTGGGCTGCCAGAACACCACCTTCATGAACAGCCACGGCCTGGACGAGGAAGGCCAACAGACCACCGCCTACGACTTGGCCCTTATTTCCCGGTACGCCCTCGGCCTGCCCGAGGTGGTGCGGCTGTCGTCCCTGCGGGAAGCCTGGATCAGACAGGATGCGCCCAAGAAGAGCTGGCTGGTGAGCCGTAACCGGCTCCTGGTGACTTATCCGGGTGCCACCGGGCTCAAGACCGGCCATACTTCGAAGGCCCAGTACTGCCTGGTGGGCTCGGCCAAGAGGGATGACCGCGAGTTCCTGGCCGTCATCCTGGGGGCTCCGGATCCGGCCACGCGCTTTCGGGAAGCCACCCAACTGCTGAACTACGCCTTCGCTACCTTCACCCCTGTGGTGGCAGCCCGGAAGGGGGAAGAGGTGGCACAGGTGAAGGTGGTGCGGGGCAAGGAGCGGTGGCTTCCCGTGGTGGCAGCCGCCGACCTAGCCCTCTCGGTGGAGAAGGACAAGGCGGAAAAGGTAGAAAAGGTGGTTCGGGTGGAACCCCGGGCGAATGCCCCTGTGCGCGCCGGAGACGAACTGGGCAGCATGGCGCTCCATCTGGAGGGTAGGGAACTGGCCCGCATCCCCCTTGTGGCTGCGCGGGGCGTGGAAAAGAGTACCTTCCTGGGGATGATAGGGCAAACTATCGCCCGTTTCTTCTCCATCCGATAACAGCCCAGAGAGGGGCGGTTTCCCAGGCCCGGGGTCCGGCCCGGGCCTTTTCGCGTCTGCCGCCCGGAGGGAGGCTGGCCGCTTGGACGTGACCACCGGACTGGGTATGGTGGTTGCCTTCGCTGCGCTGATCGTATCGGTGTTCATGGAAGGGGGTCACCTGGGGGCTCTCTTAAATCCTTCCGCTCTGGTCATCATCCTGGGCGGTACGCTGGGGGCCACCGTGATGTCGTACTCTCCCGCGGAACTGGCCAAGATCCCTTCTCTGGTGGCCCAGGCCTTCTTCGGCCGCGATCCACCCATGGCAGAGGTCATCGATACCCTGGTGGGATATGCGGAAAAAGCCAGGCGGGAGGGGCTGCTGGTATTGCAGGAGTATGTGCACGAGGGTGACGATCCCTTCCTGGTGCGCGGCCTCAACCTGGTCATTGACGGTGCCGATCCCGAGATGGTGCGCAGCATCCTGGAGACTGATCTGGCCGTCAAGGAGAAGGAGTATCAGACCGAGGCGGGCATATTCGAAACGGCAGGGGGGTACGCCCCCACCATGGGCATCATCGGCACGGTCATGGGGCTGGTGCACGTGCTGGGCAACCTGCACGATACCTCTCGGCTGGGGCCGGCCATCGCGGTGGCTTTCCTGGCCACGCTTTATGGCATTGCTTCCGCCAACCTGATCTGGCTGCCCATCGCCGCCAAGCTCAAGCTAAGGGCGCGCAAGCTCGTCGCTCAGAAGGAACTCATGCTGGAAGGAATACTCTCCATTCAGGCGGGTGAAAACCCGCGCATGGTGAGGGAGAAGCTGGAGGTGTTCTGGCGGAAGACGGCCCGGGACGGCCGCTCGCGTCCGGTCCACAGGGAGGAAGCAGCTTGAGGCGGTCTCGCCGGCTTGGGGAGGAAGGGGGAGGCGGTGGCGACCACGGGGCCACCGGCATGATGAGGTGGCTGCTCACCTACGCCGACCTCATCACTCTCCTCATGGCCTTCTTCGTGGTCATGTACGCCATGTCCAGCGTAGACGTGGGCAAGTACCGGGCCCTGGCTCATTCCCTGCGCGGCGCCCTGGCCGGGAATTCCTTTTTCGATCTGCCCCTGCAGGGTACGGAAACACGGCCCGAGCCGCTTGAGGCTATGGGACGGGAGGTGGCGGGTGCCCTGGCGGAGATGGGCCTGGAGGGCCAGGCGGCTGTGTTTCGGACCGAGCGAGGAGTGGTGATCAGCCTGTACGGGGCGGTGCTATTCGACCTGGGCAAGGCGGACATCCGACCCCAGGCCGAAGCCGTGCTCGACCGGGTGGCCGCCGCCCTGGCACGCATCCCCAATTACGTGAGCGTGGAGGGGTCCACGGACGACCTTCCCATCAACACGGCGCTGTTCCCGACCAACTGGGAGCTTTCCGTACGCCGGGCCACCACCGTGGTGCGCTATTTCGTCGACCGGCACGGCCTGGATCCCCGCCGGTTCCTGGCCGTGGGCTACGGGGAATACCAGCCCATGTTTCCCAACGATTCGGAGGCCAATCGGGCCCGCAACCGCCGGGTGGACATCGTAGTCCTTTCCCACTCGCCGTTCCCGCGCGGAAGGCCCGAGCCCATCTTGCCTGTGCCGCCAGCGGACAACCCCTAGCAGGAAAAACTTTCCGGAGAGAGAACTTCTCCCGCTACGGGGGAGTTGTTTTTGACAGTTGCGGGCCTGCAGGTCGAGGAGGAACTGGTGGGACGGGTGCTGGTACTGCGCCTGTCCGGCGAGCTGGACGTGTACACAGCCGGTACCTTCAGGCAGAAGGCTGACGAGGCCATGCGCAACGCGGGCGCCCGGGCGGTGGTACTGGCTTGCCGCCACCTGACCTTCCTGGACAGCACGGGCCTGGGGGCCATCCTGGGTCGCTATCGCTGGCTGCAGGAGCGGGGGGGGCGCATGGTGGTGGCCGGGGCGGCCGGACGGGTTAGGACGGTACTTGAGGTGTCGGGGGTATCCAGGCTCATCCCGCTTTTCGATTCGGAACGCAAGGCGGCCGGTGCACTGGGCGGGGAAGGCGGGGGGGAGGTGGTCTGATGGAGGCCGGGCAGCACAACTACCTGCACATAGAATTCCCGGCCCTGCCCGCCAATGTGGGAGTGGCCCGGGTGGCCGTGGCCTCCTTCGCGGCCCAGCTAGAATTCACCTGGGCCGAACTGGAGGAGGTCAAGGTGGCCGTATCCGAAGCAGTCACCAATGCCGTGGTCCATGCCTACCCGAAGGGACCAGGACCGGTGAAGGTGCGGGCCCAGCTGGACGGGGGGATTCTGGCCGTCGAGGTCGAGGACCAGGGGGTGGGGATCGCGGACGTGGCCCAGGCCCGCCAGACCAGCTTCACCACCGATCCGGAGCGCATGGGCCTGGGCTTCACCTTCATGGAGTCTTTCATGGACCAAGTGGAGGTATGGTCGGAGCCAGGACGGGGCACGCGGGTGTCCCTGGCCAAGCGGCCCAGCCGGAGTCAGGGGTGAGCCGGTATCGTGGAACGGGAGTTATGGCCCGGTATCGAGCAGCATTTCCCGCTGGTGTGGTCGCTCGTCAACCGGCTGGGGGCGAGGGGGCCGGAGCGCGAGGATCTCTTCGCGGCCGGCTGCCTCGGGCTGGTCAAGGCCTGGAAGAGATTCAACCCCGACCTGGGCACTGCTTTCTCCACTTACGCCGTACCCTTTATCCTGGGGGAGCTGCGGCGCCATATGCGCGGGTCGAGGGGGGTGGTGGTCCCCCGGTCGGCCCGGGACCTGGTGCTGCGGGCCGGGCAGACCCGCGCCCGTCTGGCCCAGGAAAGGGGAGAGGAACCCTCCCTGGGGGAAGTAGCGGCCACTCTGGGAGTGCACCCGGCTGACCTGGTAGCCGCCCAGGAAGCCTGCCTCCCACCCCGTCCGCTGGAAGAGGGGGGGCGGTCGGTCCCTGGGCCGGGAGAGCCGGGCGATGAGGACAGCCTCGATCTGGCCCTGGCCCTGGGCAGGCTGGAGCCGCGGGAGAGGGCCATCGTCCAGGGGCGGTACCTCGAAGATCTCACCCAGCAGGAGATGGCGGCCCGCCTGGGGATTTCGCAGTCCCAGGTTTCGCGGCTGGAGCGAAAGGCCCTGCTCCGACTCCGCGAACTGCTGGCATGGCATACCAGCGGCTGCAACCGAGACAAACTACTAGCCGCAAAGGAGGGTGATGGCCATGCCGGTGGTCAAGGTTTTGGAACTGGTGGGTAGTTCGCCTAACAGCTTTCAGGAAGCGGTGCAGAATGCGGTGACGGAGGCTGCCCGCACGGTGGAAAACATCACGGGAGTCGAGGTGGTCAACTGGACCGCCGAGGTACAGGGGCAGCAGGTCTCCGAGTACCGGGCCAATGTCAAGGTAGCTTTCGTGGTGGACAATCAAAAGCGGAAGATCAGGCCGGGAACCTGAACATGAGCCAGGCCAGATCCCCGCAGCAAGTTTATCAGCAGACGGCGCGGGCCATGCAGCCCCGACGTCCCATCTTTAAGAACACAGTGCTGGCATTCCTGGTAGGGGGCGCGATCTGTGGCCTGGCCCAGTTTTTCCTTTCCTACCTCACGGCCCGTGGCCTGCCCCAGAAAGAGGCTCTGGCGGCCACCTCCGGATTCATGGTGTTCTGGGGGGCGCTGCTGACCGGCCTGGGCGTGTACGACGTCATCGGCCGGGTGGGAGGAATGGGAGCTGCTCTCCCCATCACCGGGTTTGCCAACTCCATGGTCTCCCCGGCCCTTGAATTCAAACGGGAAGGTTACGTCCTGGGGGTGGGGGCCAAGCTGTTCACGGTAGCGGGCCCCGTCATCGTCTACGGTCTGGTTTCGGCTGTCTTCGTGGTTCTGGCCAGGTGGCTGATCACGGGCCACCCCTGAAGCGGGGATGGCGGGAGGAGGTCGGCGGTTTGTCCAAGCGGCTGGGACAGCAGACGGTGGTGTTTTCCCAACCACCGATCATTCTGAGCGCTGCCAGCGTAGTGGGTCCCGAAGAGGGTAACGGCCCCCTGGGTCAGTATTTCGATGTGGTTAAGCAGGACCGACTGCTGGGACAAAAGTCGTGGGAACTGGCGGAAAAGCTGCTGTGCGAGGAAGCCTGCGACCTTGCCATCAAGAAGGTGGGGTTTACTCCCCAGCGGGTGGATTTTTTCCTGGCCGGTGACCTGCTCAACCAGATCATCACCGCCAGCTTTTCCGCCCAGACCCTGGGTGTCCCCTTCCTGGGATTGTTCGGGGCCTGTTCCACCCTGGCCGAAGGGCTCGCCCTGGGGGGGATGCTGCTGGACGGGGGATTTGCCACCTGCGTGCTCACCGCGTGCGCCAGCCACCACGATACCGCCGAGAGGCAGTACCGCTACCCCACCGAGCTGGGAGTGCAGCGGCCTCCCACCGCCCAGTGGACGGTTACCGGGGCGGGAGCGGTGCTGCTCGGGTTGTCCGGCCCCGGCCCCCGGCTGACCCACTGCACCGTGGGAAAGGTTATCTCCATGGGGCTGAAGGACCCCTCCGACCTGGGCTCGGCCATGGCCCCGGCGGCAGCGGAGACCATCTGGCAGCACCTGCAGGACACCGGCCGCCTGCCGGCCGACTATGATCTCATCGCCACCGGAGACCTGGGGGCGGTGGGTCATCCCATCTGCGGGCGCCTGCTGGCCGACCGGGGAGTTGCCCTGGGGGAAAACTTCACGGACTGCGGGCTCCTCATTTACGACCGCAAAAAACAGCGGGTGGACGCGGGCGGTTCCGGCTGTGGCTGCTCGGCGGTGGTGTTTGCCTCATACCTGGTCCCCCGGCTGGTGGCAAAGGAAATCAGGCGGCTTCTGCTGGTGCCCACGGGGGCGCTGTTCAGCACGACCTCGTGGAAGCAGGGTCAGGAGATTCCGGCTGTCGCCCACGCGGTGGCAGTAGAAATTCCCGCCTGATCGCCAGGATCTCGGGCCCCTGCTGTCAAACATCTATGTGGTGACCACCTTGCCATGGGGTTTCACGGGTGGCCGCCCGTCGGTATTGGTGCAGTTACAGGGCAGTATTCGTTCTGAGGGGGTAATCCCACATGAGATTGCCGGCAGGGGCTGAACAGAGCATCTTGCGGTCAGCGGGTCTGCGCGTCACCCCTCAGCGCGTGGCGATCCTCGGGTTCCTGCGGGGCAGCAAGGCCCACCCCAGCCCGGAGATGGTGTACCGGGAACTCAAGCCCGTCTATCCGGGGCTGAGTCTTAACACGGTGTACCAGACCCTCCACGCCCTGGAGGAGGCGGGGCTGCTCCGGCGCATCAGCATGGAGGAGAACGTCTACCGGTACGACGCCAATGTAGCTCCCCACGTGCACCTGGTGTGCCGCGGCTGCGGGCGGGTGGAAGATTGTGACGGCGACCTGGGACCCCTGCTCGAACAGCTGGGACGGGCAGTGGCAGCCCGGTCCGCCTGGGACATCCGGGCCCAGGATTCCTGCTTCTACGGGTACTGCCCCCGCTGCCGGCAGGAACAGGGGGAGTCCCCGCAGACCGGAGAGGAGGAGGTCTGAGGGGATGGCATTCGATGTGATCGACGCAGTCAGGCTGGGGGCGGCCAAAGGCACGCGCGCTTGTTGGTGACGTAAGACAGGGGGGAGGGGGAGGCCTTGGAACCGCTGTCGGGCGCGGTGAAAGAGGGCGGTGAGGGCAGTCTGGGGGCCAGGCTCAGGCGGCTGCGCCTGGAGAAGGGGATCAGCCTGCGTGCCCTGGCCCAGGCCACGGGACTCACGCCCAGCTTCCTGAGTCAGGTGGAGCGAGACCTGGCTGAACCCTCCATTACCTCCCTGCGCCGTATCGCCGAGGCGCTTTCCGTGCCGGTATTTCTCCTTTTCGTGAACTCAGCCGGGCAGAGCCCTGTGGTGCGGAAGCACACGCGCCGCATGGTGCACCTGCCCGGCTCCGGACTCACCTACCAGTTGCTGGTACCTGACCTGAACCGCCAGATGGAGGCCATCATGACCACCGTGCAGCCGGGGGGCCAAACCTCAGAAGTGCCCATTAGCCACGAGGGCGAAGAGTGGACGATGGTCCTGAGAGGAAGGATGGTCATCCATCTGGCCGATGAGACGTACACCCTTGAGGAAGGCGATTGCATTTACTACCACGCCAGCCTGCCTCACCTGATCCGTAACGGGGGTGAGGAGGAACTGGTCGTGGTATCCGTCATGACCCCTGCCCGCTTCTAACGGCGGTCGGTTGGGCCAGGTGCGTTTCCACGAAGGTTGCCACCACGTCGCTCAGGTCGGGCTTGCCGACTTCCTGGAGCTCGTACCTTACCCGCACGGCCGGCTTGTCGATCCTGATCAGGCGACCCAGGTCGATGGGGGTGGCTACCACTACCAGGTCCGCGGGCGTGGCGTTGATGGTAGCTTCCAGTTCCCGCACCTGCTGCGGGCTGTATCCCATAGCCGGCAGAACCCGCTCCAGGTGTGGATACTTGCGGTACACGTCCCGGATGCTCCCGGTAGCGAAGGGGCGAGGGTCCACCAGTTCGGCTGCGCCCCAGCGCCGGGCGGCCACGGTCCCCGCACCGTACGGCATCTCCCCGTGGGTGACGCTGGGCCCGTCCTCGACCACCAGAACCCGGCGGCCGTGTACGCGGGACGAGTCACTGGCAAATATGGGGGAGGCGGCCTCGATGATCAGGGCCCCAGGGTTGACCTCGACCACGTTGTTGCGCACGGCCAGCACATCTTCGGGGCGGGCGGTATCCACCTTGTTGATGACCACCGCCTGTGCCCGCCGCACGTTGGTTTCGCCGGGGTGGTAGCTCAACTCGTGACCGGCGCGATGAGGATCGACCACGCACACCGTGTAGTCGGGTTGGAAGAAGGGGAGGTCATTGTTGCCACCGTCCCAGACGATGATGTCCGCCTCCTCTTCGGCGGCGCGAAGGATGCGGCCGTAATCCACCCCTGCGTACACGATGGCCCCCCGGTCCAGGTGCGGTTCATATTCCTCGCGCTCTTCGATGGTGCACCGGTGCTCGTCCAGGTCCTGATAAGAGGCAAAGCGCTGGCAGACCTGGCGGCGCAGGTCGCCGTACGGCATGGGGTGACGGACCACCACCACCCGCCATCCCGCTTCTCGGAGGAGGCGGACGAGCTTGCGGGAAGTCTGGCTTTTCCCCGAGCCGGTGCGGGCGGCCACCACGGCCAGCACGGGGCACCGAGACCGCAGCATGGTGCGGTTGGGGCCCAGCAGCCAGAAGTCAGCTCCTTCGGCCAGCACCAGCGACGCCCGGTGCATCACGTACTGGTGGCTGACGTCGCTGTACGAGAACACCACCGCGTCCGCGCGGAGCTCCCGGATCAGTCGGGGAAGTTCCTCTTCCGGGTAGATAGGGATGCCGTCCGGGTACAGTGCCCCCGCCAGCTCGGCGGGATAAGTACGGTTGGCGATGTCCGGGATCTGGGTGGCGGTGAACGCCACCACCTGGTACCGGGGGTCGTCCCGAAAGACCGTGTTGAAATCGTGGAAGTCGCGACCGGCTGCTCCCATGATGATGACTCTTGTCTGCGACATGGCGATTTCTCCTCTCCCTCCCATTTTATGCAGGCCTGCATATGCATCGCCTGAATGATTCGCGGTCCCCCCCGTGCTTTCCTTCCGGGAGGAATCCCGATGGGGGCGTTGAATTAGCCTGGAGGATGTTAAGTGACGCTTACCAGGGAGGGAACCGCCTTGGCCGAAAATGTGGTGGGGCTGCAGTGTACCCTGTGCGGGCGTGTGCACCAGGCTGCACCCGACGTCTACACTTGCCCCTATTGCGGGGACAGGGGCATCCTGGACGTGCTGTTCGACTACGATTACGTGCGCTCCCGCCTGACCCGCGATTCCCTGCGGGCCAATCAGGACCTGACCATGTGGCGTTACCTGCCCCTCTTACCCTGCGCACCGTCCTCCCCGCGTCCCGCCCTGCGGGTGGGGTGGACCCCTCTGTACCGGGTGGAGCGGTACGCCCGCGCTCTCGGCCTGGGGGAGGTGTACGTCAAGGATGACGGTCTCAATCCCACCTGCTCGCTTAAAGATCGTGCTTCCGCCCTGGGGGTGGTGAAGGCGCAGGAAGCGGGGGCTACGGCCATCGCCTGCTCGTCCACGGGTAACGCCGGCTCGTCCCTGGCTGGCAACGCCACCTCGGCGGGGCTCCGCAGCTACATTTTCGTGCCGGAAAGGGCTCCCAAGGGTAAGCTGGCGCAACTTCTTTTGTTCGGAGCCACCGTGGTGAGCGTAAAGGGCAACTACGAGGACGCCTTTCGCCTTTCCATGGAGGCCATCCGCAGGTGGGGGTGGTATAACCGTAATGCTGCCCTGAACCCATATCTGGTGGAGGGCAAGAAAACAGTATCGCTGGAGATCGCCGAGCAGATGGGCTGGCGGGTACCCGACTGGGTGGTAGTCTCCGTGGGGGATGGGTGCACCATCGCAGGTGTAGGCAAAGGGTTTTCAGACCTCCTGGCCTGTGGCCTTATCGACCGATTGCCCCGATTGCTGGGTGTGCAGGCGGAAGGTTGTGCCCCCATCTACCGCGCCTTCCGGGCGGGGCGGGAAGAAATCGTGCCCGAACCGGAGGAGACGCTGGCCGACAGCATCGCCGTGGGGGTACCGCGAAACCCGGTGAAAGCCCTACGAGCGGTGAGGAGTTCGGGCGGGGAGATTATCACGGTGAGCGACCGGGAGATCCTGGAGGCCATGCGTCTTTTGGGTTCCACCGAGGGGTTGTTTGCCGAGCCGGCGGCCGCAGCGGGGTTCGCTGGCCTGGCCCGGGCGGTGAACCGGGGCCTCATCAGGCGGGGCGAACTGGTGGTGGGTATCATCACCGGGAACGGGTTGAAGGATGTGGCCAGCGCCATGAAGGCCGCCGGGGAGCCCATCCACATCCCGCCCGACCTGGACGTGCTGGCGGAAGCGATGCATACTCGAGAGAGGCGGGGCGGAGAATAGCCCACCGGAGGGGAATAGCACGTGCAGGTTCTGGTAGCCTTCCTGGTGGGAGGGGCTCTTTGCGCCCTGGCCCAGTTGGTGCTGGACATCGCGAAAATACAGCCGGCTCACGTGATGGTCCTCTTTGTCATCCTGGGGGCGGTGGCCAGCGGGCTGGGTCTCTACGGGCCCCTGGTGCAGACCGCGGGCGCGGGGGCGAGCATCCCCCTGAGCGGGTTTGGTCACGTGCTGGTGCAGGGCATGGCGCAAGACGTGGCCCAAAAGGGCGCGGTGGGCCTTATGACGGGGGGATTGCGGGCCGCTTCCCTGGCCCTCACAGCTGCGGTGTTCTTTGCGTGGCTGATGAGCGTGCTCTTCAACCCCCGGGGTTAGGGGATGGACAGGGAACAGAAGCTGCAGAAAAGACTGGAAGAGAACCTGAAGGTCCTCGAGGGCGAGCTGGGGGTGGGTGTCAGTTTCGACATGCTGGCCCGGCACCTCAGAATCGCCGGCCGGGATGCCGCCTTGCTGGGCGTGGACGGCCTCATCAACGACGCCGTCCTCACCAACGTCCTCCGCACCATGCTGCGCCTGAAGAGGGAGGACCTCACCCCCGATGCGGTGCAGGCTCTGTTCCAGGAGGGCATCCCCCACGTGGAAGTGAACGCGGTGACCACCTACGGGGGGGTCGTGGACCAGGTGCTTAGCGGTCCGGCGGTGCTGCTTGTGGATGGCATGGACACCGCGTTTGCCATCGATGTCCGCACATACCCTGCCCGCACGCCCCAGGAACCCCAGCTGGAAAGGGTACTCAGGGGTTCCCGGGACGGCTTCGTGGAAACGCTGGTGTTCAATACCGCCCTGATCAGGAGGCGCATCCGCGACCCCCGATTACGGGTTGAGCGCTTCCAGGTAGGCCGGCGGTCAAAGACAGACGTGGCCCTGGTTTACCTCCAGGACGTTGCCAATCCCAAACTGGTGGCCCAGGTGCGGGACCAGTTGAAGGAGATCCAGGTTGACGCCATTCCCATGGCGGAGAAAAGCATCGAGGAATACCTGCAGTCCGGGCCCGCGCAGTGGTGGAATCCGTTCCCCCTGGTCCGCTACACCGAGCGCCCCGACGTAGCCGCCGTCCACCTGTTCGAAGGGCACTTGGTGATCCTGGCGGACACCTCCCCCGCCGCCATCATCCTGCCGGTTACCTTCTTCCACCACATCCAGCATGCTGAGGAGTACCGGGAAGACGTCTCCGTGGGGACGTACCTGCGCCTCGTGCGCTTCCTGGGGATCATGCTGGCCTGGGTGGGCCCACCCCTGTGGGTAGCCCTGGTGCTGAGCAAGGAGATATTGCCCCCGGGGCTACAGCTCTTAGGGCCCAAAAAGCCCGGTTCCGTTCCCCTGCCCCTGCAGTTCTTGATCGGGGAAATTGTGCTCGACCTGGTGCGCCTCGCCCTGATTCACACGCCCGAACCGGTTTCCACGGCCCTGGGATTCATCGGCACCGTGTTGCTGGGGGAGATCGCCTCCCAGGTGGGGTTGCTGGCCAGTGAAACCGTGCTTTACGTGGCCCTCGCCGCCCTGGGGGGGTTTGCCACCCCGAGCATGGAATTCGCCATGGCGGTGCGGCTGATGCGCCTGCTCCTGCTCGGTGCGGCCAGTGTCTTCCGCCTGTGGGGGGTGGCGGTGATCTTCTTTTTGCAACTCTTATTGCTGGGGTTCACGCGTTCATTCGGGGTGCCCTACCTGTGGCCTCTGATCCCTCCAGACTGGGGGGCGCTGAAGGCCGTCACTTTGCGCCTGCCGCTGCCGGCCCGCCATGTCCGGCCATCTATCTTGAAGCCCAAGGAACAGAAGACCGCCCGGCGGATCCGGTAGTCATGCAAAATAATGGAGTGCAAAATAATGGAGTGTCAACGGACTGAGAAAATGTCACCCCAATTAACGTTCAACCGGACTGAGGAAATGTCCCCTTCCTGAGGTTGTGGCCCTGGATCATCATGTCTCAGCATACACCGTCTCCCAGAAAGGATCTTTG